>JAFTYW010000040.1 GCA_017461245.1 Oscillospiraceae bacterium | reverse complement strand
CGCTTCACGAAGCGCCCGCATTACAACACAAACGCAAAAAAGGGCGCTTCGTGAAGCGCCCCTACATTCACACAGCTAAAAAAGCAAACCCGAGGACGAAAGTCCTCGGGTTTTAAGTTTGTCTTATTTAATTTCGGGTAAGCTTGCTGCTGCAACAGACTGACCGACTCTTCTTGAATTTTCATCGGGGATGTGGAGAGTGATCTTCTTAGCAAGCTCGGGGAACTCCTTATCGAGAACCTCCTGTGCGCGCTCAAGAAGGATAACGCCGCCCTCTCCCGAGGTTACACGGCCCATAATGAGAACGTGCTTGATATCGTAAAACTCGGTGTAGAATGCGATTGCATAACCGAAATATGCGCCGATAGTGTCATAGATAGCGGCGGCTCTGGGATCTCCATCTTTCATAAGCCCCTGAACGACCTTGAGCTTTTCAGCGGGCGAAAGATTTTCGTCAAGCTGAATGTTTGCAAAGGGAGCAAGCTTGATAACGCCGTCCTGCGAGAAGTACTTAACGCCGCAGCCGTAGTCGCCAGACCACTCGTCAACCATAGCGTTGTCGCAGTAGTCAACGGGAACGAATGCAAGCTCGTTGAGCCAGCCAGTGATGTTGCCCTGCGGGTCAACATATCCGCCTGCCTCGCTGGTGCCCATAGCAACGCCGAGAACGGCATTGTCATTTAAGTCCATAGCGCCTGCAAGAGCGGTAACGTCACCGTCGTTAGCAACCTCAATGGGAATGTTCTCACCGATCTCCTTTGCAACGTCGATATACATATTCTTTACTTTCTTGTCAAACTCCTCGTCGCTGACCTTTAAGAAGAGCGAAGCAACCATTATGCGATTGTCAACATAAACGCCCGCGCTGGAAACGCCGATTGCATCAACTCTGGGCATATGGGAAGCAGCAGTTTTCATTGCCTCTAAGATGCCCTGATAGTGATAATCGGGGTCGGAATTGACTTTCGGGAACCAGACGACTTCCTCAGAATAAACGCTCTCACCGTTAATAACAGCAGAAACCTTTCTGTCGCTTCCGCCTGCGTCAAAGCCGATGCGGCAGCCGTCAAGGTGTCTGCCGATAGGAGCGGCAGCAGATTTATCCTCGGGAGCGTCCTCAAGTGCGCGAACCTCAACCTCAAAGGGACACTCGTAAACTCTCTCCATAAAGTGAACGTCGAAATCTCTCAGTCCGCCGTCAGAGAATGCTTCTTTAATTTTGTTACCGATCACATCACTGCCTGCGATGATAACCTTATATCCGCCTGCGACCCAGAGAAGAGCCTTTGTCATTCTCTCAACAAAGCGGAAGTTCTCCTCGTCGTGACCTGTGCCGTCCTTAAAAACTCTAGTCTTGTAGGTGGTGGTGTAGCCCTTGTTTCTCTCGATGGCGATAACCAGATCCTGACCATCATTTTTTGTTGCCTCTCTCATATCGCGGCAAACGACCGAAAGGGGTGTAAATTGGGGATCTAATCTTGCGTCAACCTTAAGCTTCATACTTAATCTCTCCTCCGATAATAGTTTTTTCAACATTAAATTCTGCATCAGTTATAATAATATCAGCGTCCTTGCCAACCTCTAACGAGCCCTTTGTCTTTTCTAAACCTAAGGTGGTTGCGGGGTTAAGCGAGGCGCAGTTTACGCACTCGTGAAGCGGAATATTCGAGTTTGTGTAAACATTCCAGACGCCTTTGTTAAGGTGCAGGATGCTTCCTGCAACGGTGCCGTCTTCTAATCGGCAGACAATTCCGCGGTAGATTATCTTAGCGCCGCCGAGTGTGTACTCTCCCTCGGGCAGTCCGCCTGCAGGCAGGCAGTCTGTAATAAAGCAGAGCTTTCTACCCTTTAAGGCGTAGATCATATCGTAAAGGCTCTTGTCAACGTGGAAGGTGTCAACAATAAGCTCGCAGCTTACGTCGCTGTTAAGGGCGGCAGTCACAACGCCGGGGGCGCGCTGGTTAAGCGGGGTCATAGCGTTAAAGAGGTGGGTTACGTGGCGAACGCCGACCTCTGTACTCTTTTTAGCGGTGTCGTAGTCTGCCGAGGTGTGTCCCATAGAGATGACAACATCGGTGTCGCGGCGCATTTTGCGAATCTCTGCAAAATCCTCGCTGTCAGTTTCGGGGGCGAGGGTTATTATCTTAATAATGTCAGCATATTCCTTGACAAACTCTGCGTCGGGCTTAAGTATGTATTTGGGGTCCTGCGCGCCCTTTTTGGCCTCGCTGATAAAGGGGCCTTCAGCGTGGCAGCCTAAGATGGCACTTCCGTCCCAGCTTTTACTCTCCTCTTTTAAAGCGCGGCAAACTTCGAGCGCCTTGCGAATAACCTTCATATCAACAGTCATGGTAGTGGGCAGGTAACCCGTTACGCCGTTTGCTAAAAGGCCCTTGGAGATGGTGCGGATGCTTTCCTCCTCGCCGTCACAAACGTCCTTACCAAGATAGCCGTGGATATGCAGGTCGATAAGACCGGGGGCAACATAGCCGCCTTTTGCATCAATAATTTCGGCATTTTCGGGGAGCTTGTCCGCAGCGACAATGCCCTCAACAACATCTGAATACAAAAGGGCAGAATTTTCAACAATTCTATCCTTTAATATAATTTTTCCGTTAACAATAGCTTTCATAAAAACACCTCGAAAACAGAATTTTCTTTTCTAATTTTATTCTATCAAATCCATATCTAAAAAACAATGGACTATAGTATAATTTTTAGCAAAAAAGTAAATTCTCCCCTAAAGTGCTAATGTATATTTTCTTTAACTTGCAGCGACAGGTGTCCCCCGACTGTCCGTTTCTGCGTGCGGTTAATGCCCTCGGACAGTCGGGGACGCCTGTCCCTACGATATAAACACAAGCACCGATTATTTGTTTTACATTGATACAAACAAAAAAAGCCGCTTTACAGCGGCTTTTAAATTATCTGCATTTTTTTGAAAGAAGTTTAGCGTGCGGGGCATTTTTCAAAGCCCACCAGAAGTCCGCCCTTTTCGGCGTAAAAACTGCAAAGACCGCGAGCCTTGTAAATTTCGACCTGAGCCTTCGAAAACTTTTCAAGAATAAGCGCTTTAAGCTTATTGGCGGCATTCTCGTTGCAGCAATGACTGATCCTTACCTTGCCGCCCGCATATCCTAGCTTGCCTAAAAGCTCAGTAAGGGTTGGCAGGGCGCGGTTTTCGCCGCGGCTTTTTACAAGTTGCTCAAGCTCGCCCTTATCGCTCGCCTTGCCTAATACGCGGATTCCCAAGATTCCCGCGGCGCTAGCAACTATCTTGCTCACTCTGCCGTTGTTTGCAAGGTTCTTTAAAGATTCGAGCATAAACAAAAGCCCTGTGTGCTTCTGGTACTCTTTGATGGCATCGCAGATCTCCTCAAAGCTCTTTCCCTCTTTTATGAGTTCCTCTAGCTTTTCGATGATAAGCTTAAGCTCGGGGCCTGCCGAAAGCGAGTCTATTACAAAAACCTTTCTATCGGGGTTTTTATCCTCATATTCCTGCGCCGCAATGCAGGCGGCGTTATAGCTGCCCGAAAGGCCGCTTGTAATGGTAACGCAGAAAACATACTGCGCATCACCGAAAGCAGAGAGCCAATCATCAACGTTGGGGCAGGCAGTGTGCGATTTTTCGCTGCTCTGCCGAAAATCCTCAACCATTTTTTCAACATCAAGGGCATCGTTGTCAACATACTCCCTTTTTTCAGTCATTATTTTAAGCGGCGCGGCCGCGTAGGGCACAGCTTCAAGCCTCAAAACATCAGAGGATGAGTCGGCTACAATTTTCATATTTGCTGACATATTAGCACTCCTTTGCGCACAAGTGATCTTACTTAATATATATTATCCAATTTTAATAACTTTGTCAAGGGTTTTTGAAAACCTTATAAAAAGACTTGCACTCTTTTTCATAGCGTGCTAAAATAGTGTTATTGGAGGGTGTTTGATGGAAAGAAGTATTAACGAAAAAATTGCGGCGTCAATACGCGATTTTAAGCTGCCCGACTACGATACCATCCCTGACGTTGGGCTTTATTTGGAGCAGACGGTCAGATTTATTGCAGAATATTTAGAGCCTCTACCCAGCATATCAATTACAAGCTCTATGGTTGGAAATTATGTTAAAAAAGGGCTTATTGCAAACCCCGTTAAAAAGCTTTACGACCGCGAACAGATTGCTTATCTTATTTTTATTGCGGTGGCCAAAACGGTTTTGTCGCTTGAGGATATTCAGCTTTTAATAAATCTGCAAAAGCAAAGCTACGACAGCAAAACGGCATACCAGTATTTTGTCAACGAATTTATAAATGTACTCTATTATATATTCGGACTTAAGGACCGGCTTGATGAGGTCGGCGAAAAAAACAGCGACGAAAAGACAATGCTGAGAAACACTATTATTACAGTCGCCCACAAAATATACCTCGATAAATGCTTTGCGGCAATACATTAAAATAAAAAAGGGAGAGCGATCGCTCTCCCTTTTTTATTTAACCGATCTCATTAGTTCCTCTGCCATTTCACGCATTTTTTTGCCGTCAACTTTACAGACAAGGCGGTCGTAGCTTAAGAGTCCGTTGGTTTCGTCCTCAACGTCTGAAAGCTGGGTGTAGACCGAGGCGGAAAGACCCGCCTTTGCCGCAGGAATGACCTGCTCGTGATAGAGCTTTAAAAGCGCCGCCTCATAAGGCTCGCGCTCCTTAAAAAAGCCGTAGCCAAAGGCGCTTTTAAGGTTAAAAATGTGTCCCTTGGGGCGATAGGAATACCCGCCAAACTCTGAAAGCACGCTCGGCTTTGCAGAGAGTTTGAACCTAAACGGCTTAAAGTAAACGTGCTCGCTCTCGACATCGCTTTGCCCACCCTTAAACCAGCCGGACGCGGTGTCTATAATGCGGGTGCTGTCGATTTCTTTAAGCATTGCATACATTTCGCCAGAGCAAAACTGCCCCCAACCCTCGTTAAAAATTGTCCAGTAGCAGATCGAGGGGTGGTTATATAAAAGCTCTACCGTCTGGGTCATCGAGAGCACAAACTGCTCTCTTGCCTTTTTGTTTGTGTTTAAAAATCTGTCGCCAAGGCGCTTTACTGCTACAGTTGGCAGAGCGGTATCGCGCAAAAAGCTGTAACGGCCGTTGTTGACCATATCTTGAAAGACTACCATGCCGAGCTTATCGCAGTAATAATAGAATATCTCGGGCTCGATCTTTATGTGCTTTCTTAAGGTGTTAAAGCCAAGGCGCTTTGCCTCAAGAATATCGTTTTTGTAAGCCTCGGGCGCGGCGGGAGTGAAAATTCCATCGGGGAAATAGCCTTGATCCAAAAGGGCGTGGAAGAAGTACGGCTCACCGTTGAGAAGTATTCTCTGTTTGCCGCCGACCTCTTTTATCTCGATAGTCCTCAGGGCAAAATAGCTTTCTACCCTGTCCCCCTCAGCTTCTACCGAAAAGTCATAAAGATGCGGACTTTCGGGACTCCAGAGCTTTGGCTCGGCGATTTTTACGGCCGCTTTGCCATTTGTAAGCGGCGCCTTAATTTCGCCGCCATCTGTTTTTACGGTAACCGTTCCCTCGCTCACTCCGTAGACCGAAATTTCGGCGCTATCTAAGGTGGTATTTATTTTAAGCGAGGTGATGTGCTTTTTAGGAACGCTTTCAATCCAGACGGTCTGCCAGATGCCAGAAACGCGGGTGTACCACATTCCGCCGCGGCGATTTGTCTGCTTGCCGTAGGGGAAAACTCGCTTTGAAAGCTCATCGACAACACGCACTATGAGGGTGTTTTCATTTTTTAATGCATCGGTTATGTTAAAGCTAAAGGGCGCATAGCCACCGCTATGCGAGCCTATATATTCGCTGTTTAAATAGACCTCGAAGGTCTGGTCAACTGCACCGAAATGAAGCAGTACCCTCTCTTTTACAAAGCCCTCGGGCAGCGAAAAGCTCCTTTTATAATAAAGACAGCTTTTCTCTGAAAACAGCTCGTTTATCCCCGAGAGAGCGCTCTCTGGCGGAAACGGAACTGTTATTGTTCTACTAAACTCGGTAGGTGTTTCAGCGCTTTGGCTTACCTCAAAATCCCACTGCCCGTTTAGGCAGAAAAAGCTATCTCGCCTCATCTGCGGTCTGGGGTAGACCGCCCACGGCACAGTCGGTATAAACTCACTATAAGCCGTTTTAAGAGCAACCAAATTACTATTTTTCAATCTGCGATCCCTCTTTTTTCATAAGTCGGAATATAACAAAAAGCGCTATCCAGATAACCGCCGCGGCAACGAGCGCGGCAAGGAAAATGTTCTGATTGGGAACAAAGGAAACTGTGCCGTCACTACCCACTATAGTTTCGGCATTTTTAAGTACCTGCGCGCCAATTGCGGGGCCGATAATTCCGGGGATAAGCACCTGAGAAACTATTCTCAGTCCCTGGAACATTCCTGCTTTCTTTTGGGGAGTGTAATCGCGAAGAAGCGCGCCAAACACCGCCATGCCCGCAAGGTAGCCCGTCATCATCAAAAGCGAGCCGACAAACACCAACGCTGTGCCTTTAAACAAGTAAAGCAGTATGTAGCCTGCCATAAGGGCAAGCAGGGCGGGAATTACCGACTTTTTAAAGCCGTGCTTGTCGTAAATTCTGCCGTAAAATGCGGTTACTATCGAAGCAATAATAATGGCGGGCGCCATAATGAAAACGTAGTTTTCCATTTTAAGCGAGACCTCATAGTAGATAATGAGGTAGGGCATAAATATCTGAATAGAAATTCCAAACAGAGCAAACGCCGCAAAGACAACGTAAAGCGTCTTATTTTGGCACACGACCGACGGGCGAAAGCCGTAAATTATATTTTTAAAGCAGCTTTTGTTTTCCTCGCTCTTTGTGGCGGGGTCGGAAATGAGGAAAATTCCCAAAACGCCGATTACCACAACGGCGACGCCGATTATAAGAAAAATGGCCGTCCAGCTCTCTCTTTTATCAAGGTCAAAGCCCATAAAGCCGCCGAACACCGCAAGAATTGCAACAAGCGGCATCATAGCGTTAATACCCTCGGCCGCTCCTCTGCCGCCCGAGGCGGTGGAGTCGGTGAGCCAGGCGTTAAAGCAGGCGTCGTTTGCCGACGAGCCGAAAAAGGTCATAACGCAGTCCATAATAATTACAAGCGAAACGCCAACCGCCGCAGCCGATGCTGCCGAGGGGAAAAGCGCCCCGATCACGTCCATTCTGATAAGGGCAAAGCTACATATCGAGATTCCCCAAAGAATATAGCCGCCACAGATGAAAAGCTTGCGTTTTCCAACCTTATCTGAAAGAGCACCGATTATAATTGTTGTAACGGTTGCCGAAACGGCGCTTGCCGCAACCATAAGGGAAATGGCTTCAGCGCTGGCGTTAAACATTTTGTAGATGAAAACATTGAAATACATATTTTCAACCACCCAGGCAATCTGACCTGTAAGGCTAAAAATCACAAGGGCGAGCCAAAATCTTGCGCCTTTTTTTGTTTTTGTCATTTTTCTCTACCTCTGTTATTTAACATTCTCTTTTTTAAAGCTGTAAGGGAGCAGATCGGAAAGCTTTACCTTGTCAAAGCTTTCCTCGCCCTTTACTATCAAAATCTCGAAATCGGGCGAGCAAAACTCGCTCATAACCTGCCTGCAAACTCCGCAAGGAGAAAAAGCGCCTGTAACAACGCCGTCCTTGCCGCCTGCGACGGCGATCTTCTCAAACTCCTTTTCGCCCTCGCTTATCGCCTTGAAAAAGGCAGTGCGCTCGGCGCAGACGGTGGGGGTAAACGAGGCGTTTTCTATGTTGCAGCCTGTGTAGACCTTGCCCGATTTAGTTAAAAGGGCGGCTCCCACCTTGCAGCTTGAATATGGCGAATAAGAGTTTTCCATAGCCTTTATAGCTAATGCGCAAAGCTTACTGTCTGTCATTTTAAGATCTCCTTTAAAAAGCTTGTTCCCTCAAATTCTTTAGGAATTTCGAGGTACTCGGCGCAGGACGCCGCAATATCCGAAAAGCTCTCTCGAACTCCGTAGTAGCCCGCCTTAACCCTCTCACCGTAGACTACAAGCGGGGTGTGCTCTCTTGTGTGGTCGGTGCTATCGTCAGCGGGGTCGCAGCCGTGGTCGGCGGTTATCATAAGCAGGTCGTCGGCGCCCATTTTCTTAACAAATTCGCCGAGCCATAAATCGAACTCAGAGAGTGCATTTGCGTAGCCGTCAACATCCTGCCTGTGTCCAAAGCTCATATCAAAGTCAACTAAATTTGTAAAGCAAAGTCCCTGGAAATCCTCGGCGCACACCTCGTCGGTGGTTTCCATTCCCTCGCGGTTTGAGTGGGTAAAGAGCGCTTCTGTTACGCCCTTGCCCGCAAAAATGTCAGAGATCTTTCCAACCGCGATTACATCCTTGCCAGCCGACTTAAGTGAGTCGAGCAGGGTGGTTTTTGGGGGCAGCAGCGAAAAGTCGTGGCGGTTTGCGGTGCGCTTGAATTTGCCGTTCTCGGTCACGAACGGCCTTGCGATAACTCTGCCTACTGCGTGCTCACCCTTTAAGATCTCGCGGGCAATGCGGCAGTACTCGTAAAGTGTTTCAAGCGGTACGACATCCTGGTGCGCCGCAATCTGAAAAACGCTGTCGGCCGAGGTGTAAACTATAAGGTCGCCGCTCTCTATATGCTGGCGTCCAAAATCCTCGATGACCTGCGTTCCCGAATAGGGCAGGTTGCAGAGAACGCCTCTGCCCGTTTTTTTGGAAAACTCAGAAAGTATTTGATCGGGAAAGCCGTTAGGATAGGTGGGCATAGGCTTTTCTGAAACGATGCCCGCAATCTCCCAATGGCCCGTTGTTGTGTCCTTGCCGTTTGACTTTTCGGTCATTTTAAAGGTGGCGGCAACGGGAGCGTCGGTTGCTCCTATGCTCTCTAAACCCTCGATATTAAAAAGTCCCATTTTTCTAAGATTGGGGCAGTTAAATTTTTCCGAGCGGGAAATGCTCAGCATTGTATTTGCGCCCGCATCGCCAAAACGCTCGGCATCGTGCTGTGCGCCTATTCCAACCGAATCAAGAACGATCAAAAAAATTCTTTTCATATTTTTTCTCCTATATATGTGACTTTTGCATTAAAAATATTTTTCCATTTATATTATAACAGTATTCTTTTCTTAAATCAACAAAAAGCGAAAAACCACCGTTATTGCGGTGCGTCGAAAATCGCCGCACCCTACAATTTTGGTACAAACATCAAATAAAATTTGTAGGGACCGTTCTCGTTGCGACTCGGTCCCCTCACGGCTCTGACAGTCCGCAGGACTGTCATTCACTGCCGTTCGGCGCTTCGCTACGTCCCCGACGGTCCGTTTGCATGTTCGGCAAACACCCTCGGACAGTCCGGAGGCCTGTCCCTACGAATTTCATCGAGCGTTTGTTTTAATCCGTAGGGCACGACCTGCGTGTCGTGCCGCAAAACAAATCGGAACGACACATAGGTCGTTCCCTACAAAATCAATATAACATACAGTTAAAATTTTGGGGGTTGCGGATGCAAAACCTTCCTACACTATTCACTCAAAAAAAGGCACCCTTGCGGGTGCCTTTTTTAGTTTGCTTCTTTAATTAGATCGTAGAGCCAGAGGACCGAATATCTATCCTTTAGGTCCTTGGCGTACATAACGGCATCATTTACCTTTTTCTCTCCGTACATCGCATAAAACTTATCCATTGTAAGCCCGACCTCTGAAAAAAGCTCTTCAAGCTCCTTTGATGCGGGAACCTCGGAAAGAACGGCGCAGATCTCTGCCCACTTTTCACGGTAAATGGAGAGGTAATCCTTCTGATACCAGCCCATTTTATCTTGAAGGGCGATAACGCCGTCGGCGGCTCTGTGGTAAAGGGCGCGGATGTTATTTTCCCACTTCTCACGGTCAAACTCCCAAGAGGCAGGAAGCTCTTTGATGGCGAGCAGCTCTTCTCTAAGGCGCTCGGTGATGACGGTGGAATAAGCAACGTCAATTCCGTGAGGGAAATAGCCGGCATTCTCTAAAATGCCCGTAATCTCAAAATAGTGGGAGAGGTGATGCTCACTGCCCGAAGCGGGACGTGAATTGCCGACAAGGCTCATTGCGATGCCTGCAACAACAAGCGCCTCCATAAGCGCGCCGACTGCCTCGCCGTCCCTCTCCAAAAGCTTTTTGGAAAGCGGGCGAACTGCCTTAACAGCGCTCATCATAAGGTCGTAAACACTCTGACAGAAATACTCGCCGTTAACAAGAGCAGACAGCTTCCAGTCATTTAAGCAGGAATATTTTCCGATAATGTCGCCGTAGCCCGCGACTATCATTTCCATAGGCGCATCCTTTAAAACCTCGGTGTCAGCAATGATCGCCTTGGGAACGTGTGCCGAAAACGTTACCTTCATATCGTTTGCAATCATAGCGGCGCCGACAGAGGCGTAACCATCCATCGAGGGAGCGGTGGCAACAATAAAATAATCTATCTTGCAAAGAAAGCTTACGTACTTACAAAGGTCCTGAATAACGCCCGAGCCGATGCCGATTATAAGGTCGATCTCATCGGTAACTCTGCTCTGGATCTCGCCCCAAGCCTTTTCGTTGGGGATAACAAGTCCCTCTTCTTCAAAAACGAAGATATCCTTGTGAATACCTAAAGCCTCAACGTCCTTGCCGCAGACTCTGTATGTATTGCGGTCAGCCACCAGCAAAACGCCCTTATAGCCCTTTGCGAGCTCAGGAATTTTTGCTACCGCGTTTTTCTCAATTACAACGCTCTTAATATCGCAGCCGTGAGTTTTTCCGCACTCGCAGGCCTTTGGAGCGCCGAGTAAGCTGTTTATATCCATTATAAAAACCTCCAAAGCTAAGATTTTTTACAACCTAATAATACCAAATTGATTTTATTTTTTCAATATTTGGCGGCAAAACATATTATCGCTCATTTTTGCGCGGTGTTTTACGCTCATTTTTAATAAAACGAAAATTTCTGCTCATCAGATATAAACAAAAAGAGCGAGAAAACTCGCTCTTTTTTATTAGCTTATCCACCATAGCGAAGCATTTCGTCGAGGCATTTTTTAGCGGCAAGGCGCTTTTCCTCGCTCATTTCTATAATTTCGCCGCCCTCGCCCTTGCAACAGTCAAGAACATCGCCAAGGGTCGTGAGCTTCATATCGTGGCATACAAGATTTTTGGTAAGAGGATAGAACTTTTTGCCCTCGCACTCAAACTGCAGATGCTCAACAATGCTGTTCTCGGTGCCGATGATAAACTCCTTGGCATCGCTTTTCTTGGCATAGTCCATAATGCCGGTGGTCGAGCCGATGTAATCAGCGCCCTCGGTTACCTCGGGGGAGCACTCGGGATGCACCAAGAGCTTTGCCTCGGGGTGTGCGGCCCTTGCCGCCTTTACGTCCTCTGCCGTTGCAGTTTTGTGATAGGGGCAGCCGCCGTCCATTAAACGAATGTTCTTTTCGGGCACATTGTTTTTAATATAGGTACCGAGGTTTATATCGGGCACAAACAGAATATCCTTCTGCGGTATTTCGCGAACGATCTTGAGAGCCGAAGCCGAGGTTACGCAAACGTCGCAAAGGGTTTTAAGCTCGGCGGTGGTGTTAACGTAGGCAACAACGGCGCAGTATGGATTTTCTGCCTTAAACTTTTTAAGCTCATCGGCAGTTATCTGTTCGGCCATAGGGCAACCTGCTGACGCATTTGACAAAATAACGGTCTTTTCGGGGGCGAGGATCTTAACGGTTTCCGCCATAAAGCGCACGCCGCACATAATAACAGTTTTATTTTTAACCTCTGCCGCCTTTTTGGCAAGAGCATAAGAATCGCCAACATGGTCGGCAACCTCTAAGATCTCGTGCCCCTGATAGCAGTGAGCAAGGATACATATATCGTTTTGCTCCTTAAGGCGCAGAATTTCATTTTGCATATCTTTTATCATAAACATTTCCTTTCAAATCCGCTTTTAAAAAAGCTCTGTGGACAGATACCTCTCGCCCGTGTCGGCAAGCAGGACTACTATATTTTTGCCTTGGTTTTCTTGTTTTTGGGCAAGCTCTACCGCCGCAGAAAGCGCCGCTCCCGAGCTGATGCCGCAGAGAACGCCCTCGCTTTTTGCTATCTCGCGAGCGCAGTCATACGCGCTCTCGGTAGAAATGCAGATTACCTCATCGTACACATCGGTGTCAAGCACCTTGGGCACAAAGCCTGCGCCTATGCCCTGGATTGCGTGCGCTCCTGCCCTGCCCTTTGAGAGAACGGGGCTGTCCTTGGGCTCTACCGCAACGATTTTAACGTCGGGGTTTTTGCTCTTTAAATATCTGCCCACTCCTGTGAGAGTTCCGCCCGTGCCGACGCCCGCGACGAAAATATCGACCTTGCCGTCCATATCGTCCCAGATCTCCGGGCCCGTCGACTCAAAATGAGCCTTACTGTTGGACTCGTTTTCAAACTGGCGAGTCAAAAACGCGCCGTCAATGGTGCGTTGCAGTTCCTCAGCCTTATCTATAGCGCCCTGCATACCCTTTTTGCCGCTTGTCAGGACAAGCTCGGCGCCATAGGCGCGCATAAGCTTTTTCCTCTCTTCGCTCATAGTTTCGGGCATAACTATGATGACCTTATATCCCATAGCAGCCGCGACGGCGCAGAGACCTATTCCCGTGTTACCCGAGGTTGCCTCGATAAGCGTGGCACCCTTTTTGAGCTTGCCCGACCTTTCGGCATCCTCGATCATCTGTCTTGCAACTCTGTCCTTGACCGAGCCTGCGGGGTTAAAATACTCAAGCTTGGAAAAAAGGCTCGCGCACAGCTTTTTGTTATCCATAATTCTGTTAAGTTTCAAAAGCGGAGTTTTGCCAACAAGCTCGGATACGCAGTTATATATTCTCATTTTAAGCACTCCTTTTCAAAACTTTTTAAAATCAAATTACTATTATATTTTACTATGATGACCTCTATCAGTCAAGCATTTTCAGAATTTGGCAGCTATGCCTGCAGAGCTTTAAGGTGGTAAAACTCACCCTTTTTCTCCATAAGCTCGTCGTAGGTGCCAAACTCGACGCAAACTCCGTCGCGCATGACCGCAATCTTATCAGCGTTGCGGATGGTAGATAAGCGGTGAGCTACTATAAAGGTAGTCCTACCCATAGAGAGTGTGTCGATCGCGGCTTGAATTTCCCGCTCGGTCTCGCTGTCAAGGGCGCTGGTAGCCTCGTCAAAGATTATAACGCTGGGGTTTCGGATGATGGCCCTTGCGATAGCAATTCTCTGCCTCTGGCCGCCCGAGAGCTTGGAGCCGTGCTCGCCTATCGAGGTATCAAGGCCGTTTGGCAGGCTTTCAACCACCTTTTCCAGCCTTGCCATTTTTATTACTTCATTAAGCTGTTTGGCACTTATCTTGCGCGCTCCGTAGGTTATATTATCGCGAACCGTTCCCGAGAACAGAACTGTGCTCTGGGGAACTACCGAAATATGCTTTCTGTACTCGTGCAGGTCAAGGTCGTTTATATCGTGTCCGTCAATGGTTATCTTGCCGCTCGTTGCCTTATTAAATCCGATTATAAGGTTCATAATGGTGGTCTTACCCGCTCCCGACTCGCCGACAAAGGCAACCGTTTCGCCCTTTTTGACCTTAAGGTCAAGTCCGTTTAAAACAGGGGTATGCTCATCATATTTAAAGTGAACATTCTCAAATGTGTACTCGCCGTCAAGGGTCTTTAGCTTATGCTTGCCGCTGTTATCCTCAACGTCGTAGGCATAAAGTATCTCGCCGATCGAGGATATCGCCTCGCTACCCTTAGCGAAAATGGGCATAAGGTTTATGATAGACGAAACCTGCCCGATAAGGTCGCCGAAATAGCTCTGGTAAAGGGTTACAGCGCCGACTGTGATAAATCCGCAGTATGCCATAATGCCCGTCACGATAAGGCAAAGGATGCGGAAAAAGGCGAAAACCACCCAATGAGCCGCACCAAAGAGATTTTGTATGTAGTCAAATCTGTATCCCGATTTTGCGACGTCGACAACATTCTCGGTTATCTTGCGGATTTCAAACTTTTCGAGCGCGTGTGCGCGGGAAACGGGAACAAGCTCTATCATATCCATAACCGCGGCAGAGGTATTTTCGACTGTTACGCGAAAATCCTTGCTGCTCTCGCGCATCTTTTTCATAAAAAGCTGTCGGAGCAGCACCGCAAGCGGAATACAAACGAGGAACATAAGAAAGACGTAGATATTTGTAAAAAGAACTATACCGAGGGTTATCAGAAAGTTTGTGCAAACGCTTAAGACCGTTGTGAAAAGCTGGCTTGCCAGCGCCTCGACCGCCTCGACGTCCCGCATGACCTTTGACTGAATCTTGCCCGCCGCCATTTCCTTGTGAAAGCCTATCGAAAGCTGCTGGAGCTTTCTCACCATAGCGCCGCGAAGCCCCGCCTCAATATCTCTTTTGGCAAGCGAAAAATATTTTATCTGAAGCATATGGGTTGGAATATTCTGAACTATTACAACGAGCGAAATAACGGCGCAGATGATAAATCTCTCCACCGCGTTTTCGGGGCGGGTAACCGCTATATCCACCACCTCGGCGACAATAAGCGGTATCGCCCAGACGGGACAGGATTTTAAGACGAAAAAAAATGCCGAGGCAACAAGCTTCTTCCAATGAGGTTTGAAAAAGCTTAATAAAATTCTCAAGGGCTTGCCCTTGTGCTTTTTAAAGGCCCTGAGAATTTCGTGCTGCTCGTGCATTATCTCTTCGGTATTAAACAGGTCGGTAGCGGTCTTTTTCGGTTTACTCATTACCATCACCTCGGCTCGCTTTATTTAAAGCGGCTTGATTTCGCGTAAAATATAGCACATTCACCGCCGTAAAGTCAATGATTTTTGGCAATTTTTTTCACCAAAAGTAAAAATTTTAAAAAAACTGAATTTTTTTGATTTTTGCTATTACATTTTTGTAGAATTTATGGTAAAATGTGTATAGAATACATACGCAAAGGTTGGGTGAAAAATGTTTAATAAAGGAGATGTTGTTGTTTACAGTGCAAGCGGTGTTTGCGAGGTCGAGGAGATCTCAACAAAGAGCTTTGGCTCTTTTTCTGCCGAGTACTATGTTTTAAGACCGCTTATGCAAAAGGCTGCCACCGTTTTTGTGCCGACTCAAAACGGCGCACTTACAAAGAAAATACATCCCATTCTCACCCGAAGCGAGTTTGAAGCGGTTTTCGCCTCGCTTAAAAGCCTTGCGCCCATTCGCCCCCAAAGCGAAGGCGAGCGACAGCAGAAGTTTACCGAGATCTTAGAGAGCGGCGACAGAGCAGGTCTTATGCTTATGGTCTACGATCTATACAATTACAGCCGCGAGCAGCAGCAAAACGGCAGGCGCCTGCACATTGGTGACGAAAAGTTATTGCGCACCGCCGAGAATATGCTTTTTGAAGAAGTCGCCTACGTTTTTGAAATCGACAAAACCGCCGCCGACGAGTTTATAAAGAGCAAGTTTTAAAAACAAAAAGGCTCCCTTGTGCAAAGGGAGCTGGATTGCCGTAAGGCAAGACTGAGGGATTATTTGTTAATTAGCAATCCTCCCGTCATCCTTCGGATGCCACCCTCCTTTACACAAGGAGGGCTTTTTTATTTGTTAGATTTTATAGGCCTGGGTAAATGCCCTATTACCGTCAAAGTCCTCGACCTTTATTCTGAAGTAGCTGTCTTTTTCGCTCAGTTCAAAGGTGGTTTTGGTTATTCCTTCGCCGTTTTCGGCGCAGAACACCTGTGCGTGCCTTGTGTTTGCAAGAACAATGACCCTCTTTGCCGCGGAACACTCTATCGTAACGGTGTTGCCCTCTCTTGTAAGGCAGTAGATCTCGGGGCCTGTTGAGGCATAGAAATCGCCGTTCTGGAGCGCGGTCATAATCTCACCGTATTCTAACTTATCGGCGTTTATACAAACCCATCCGCCAAATGAGGCGCATTTTGCGTGGCCAAAGGGATACTGGTTGTGGTTATCATCAGCCGCGGTGCAGAAGACCTTTTTACCCGCTCTGAGTAAGCAGTCAAATGCTGCCTCGTCATCACTCATTCCGTAGTGCTTTACAACCGAGGAGTTGTGAATCTCGACCGCAAACATTCCCTCGTAGTTTATATAATCGGCGGCGCTTTCGAGCGACCAGTTGGGGTGATTGTAAGCTACGATAAAGCCTCTCTCTTTAGCATCCGCAATTATTTTGCTTATGCCCTCGGGGGAATAGGTGCGCTCGTAATTTTCGTCTTCAAACTCGACAAGGTCGCGGGTGTTGTCCTTAATATACTTGCCGCAGTATGCCTTGGAATAAAAAGGAGTAGTTGTTCTATTGGGGTCAAGGCTGTAGAGATTTAGGTGGGTAACCTTCATATCCTGATTTACCATTGTGGAAAGCTCGGGGAACTGCTTTATCGCAACCTCGCAGGAGGTGATGGCGAGAAAATCGTCATCATTTAAGCGTGAGTTATCGATAAGTATTTCGTGGTCGGTAAAGGCGACTATCGAATAGCCGTTATTTTTATACGCCTCTTTAATCTCATCAACCGACAAATGCCCGTCGGAATAATTTGAGTGGCAATGAAGGTTTGCCTTGTAAAATTTCTTTGATTTATCTAAAAGAATCTGCATTTTTATGCCCCCATTTATATTCTGCCTTAATTTTACTACTTTTTTACCCCGTTTGCAATAGCAGAATATTGACAAATGTTTATCTCGGTTATATAATTTTGTTGACAAAAAAGGAGATAAAACAATGAAAAAACAACGCCCCGCTCTAATATTTCTTGTTTGCTACATCGCCTATGTAAGCATCTACATAGCGCGCCTTAATCTTTCAATGGCTTCTCCCGCACTTACCGAAACGGGAGTTATCAACACAGCTCAGATCGGCCTCTTAGGCAGTATGTTCTCGGTTATCTACGCCTGCGGCAGACTTTTAAACGGCTTTCTGGGCGACAGCCGCTCCCCCGTTTTTATGATATGCACAGGACTCACCTTATGTGGTGCGGCCAACATTCTTGTCGGTTTTCTGCCGCCGTTTGTTGCAATGGTTGTGCTTTGGGCGGCTAACGCCTATGCCCAATCGATGCTCTGGAGCTCCATCCTCTGCGTTGTTACAAGGATTTACGACCCTCTCGTTGCCAAACGGCGCACCTCGCTTATGGTCACCTCGGTTGCGACGGGTAACATTCTCGGTATAGTTTTAAACACCCTTATCATCTCCGCCTTTGGCGTTCGCTTTGCCTTTGTTATCCCTGGCGCTTTCACTCTGTTTATGAGTCTTCCCGTTTACCTTTTGACCCGCTCGATAGGCTCTGAGAGCGCAAGCTACGGGCATCACGCCCCATTTTCCGACCTGCTTCACGACAGCGGCGTTCGCAAAACCGTTATCCCCGCAGTTTTGCACGGAGTTATCAAGGACAACGTTAGCCTTTGGATGACAGTCTATTTTGTAGACACATTTAAAATAGACCTAAATCAGTCGTCGTATTTTGTTCTGTTTATCCCCGTTGTTGGCTTTGCGGGAAGAATGTTGTATCCCTTTTTCTTCAAGCTGTGTAAGGAAAAACAGGAGCGCGTTTCGCTTATATTTTTCTTGGTCTGCGCCTTCTCCTGCCTACCGCTGTTTATAGGAACACCGCACCCTATCGTTTCGGCGGTCTGCTTAGGGCTTATATACGCCGCCGTTTCGGTTATCAACACATCTATCCTTTCGATATTCCCGCTCGACTATGCCGAAAGCGGAAATGTTGCCTCGGTCAGCGGCATTATGGATTTCTCGACATATCTTGGTGCAGGCATCGGCTCGTTTGTTTTCGGTCTTGTTATTGACAATTTTGGTTACAGCCCGATGTATATCATCTGGGCGGCCATTTCGGTACTGTCCTTTGTCTTTATGCTTCTCACCCGCAAAAAGAAATCAGCTTAAAAATAAAAGCCTAAAAACAAAAAGCCTCCCTTGTGTAAAGGGAGGTGGATTTTTGCGGAGCAAAAAGACGGAGGGATTGTAATGGAATATAAGCACAATAAAAATATAGTTCCTATTGCAAAAACTCTCCGCAAAAATATGACAAAAGAAGAACGGCAT
>JAFTYW010000039.1 GCA_017461245.1 Oscillospiraceae bacterium | reverse complement strand
GTGAGACAGTTCGGTCCCTATCTGTCGTGGGCGTAGGATATTTGAGAGGGGCTGACCTTAGTACGAGAGGACCGGGTCGGACGCACCTCCGGTGCATCGGTTGTTCCGCCAGGAGCACAGCCGGGTAGCCGTGTGCGGTTATGATAAACGCTGAAGGCATCTAAGCGTGAAACATGCCTCAAGATAAGATATCCCACTGTTTAACAGTTAAGGTCACTTGTAGACTACAAGTTTGATAGGTCGAGTGTGTAAGTACAGTAATGTATTTAGCTGATCGATACTAATTGACCGAGGGCTTGTACTAACAGAGTACAAAACTTGCTGTTTGTGAAAAGATTTATTCGGTTTTTAATGGACATAAGAGATGGTGTCCAGACATCTTCGGCTTGCTGCGAAAGCGGTAGGCGGGTACGCACCTTTAGCTCAGTTGGTAGAGCAACTGACTCTTAATCAGTGGGTCCCGGGTTCGAATCCCTGAAGGTGCATAAAACCAAGCAAGCTTGGTTAAAAAAGAATAGTGTCGGCGGAAGAAATTCGCATAAGACACAAAGAGTTAGTGATTTTAACGCAGAGGGTCCACCTGTTCCCATTCCGAACACAGAAGTTAAGCTCTGCAGTGGCGACAATACTTGGCTGGAGACGGCCCGGAAAGATAGCTCATCGCTAACACTCAGAAGCCGCCTAACAAAATTAGACGGCTTCAATTATTTTCCTCCTTAGCTCAGTTGGCAGAGCGCATGACTGTTAATCATGATGTCGCTGGTTCGAGCCCAGCAGGGGGAGTAAAAACAAGAGACCACCCAATCGGGTGGTTTTTCTTTGGCTTTTTTGTTTGATTGCCCCATGTTTGTGCGCATATCCGGAGCGATACTGCATCGGTAGGCAAAGCTCCAGCCGGGTACTGCAAATGTTCAGATGGACTGTTAATCCGCAGACCGCACCTTAAGTCCAACAAGGGGATGATATGATGTTACATATTGATTATTCTCCGCTTTTGTGCTACAATATTTTTGAACTGAGGTGATTTTATTGTTTGAGATACTTATGTGCGAAATGAAGAAAAAAGAAGAAAAATTGATAGCTTTGCGCAGAGAACTGCACAGATTCCCTGAAATTGGTGGCGAGTTGCCGAAAACACGGAAAATCATATGTGATTTTCTTGATGAAATAGGAATTTCATATACGCTCAATCCACACGACGATGGCGTTATTGCAGAAATCAAAGGCCGTAATAACGGGAAAACCATTGCTTTTCGTGCGGATATGGATGGTTTACATATCAACGAGGATAATGAACTGCCATATAAATCACAAATTGAGGGACAAATGCACGGCTGCGGTCACGATGCTCACACGGCAATATTGTTGATTGCGGCGGAAACCCTTAATGAGCATAAGGATAAGCTCAACGGCACGGTGCGTCTTTTGTTTCAATCCGGCGAGGAAACCGGTACGGGCGCAAAGCATATGCTTGCGCAAGGCGCTTTGAACGGTGTTGATGCTATTTGTGCTTTGCACGTGGGAAATTTGGCTGGAGACACCTATAACGCGGGAGAAATGATCATTCTGCCCGGTCCTGTGAGTGCAGGCAAGGATAAATTTACAATTACCGTTTACGGAAAAGGGACCCATTCCGCTTTTCCTGAAAAGGGAATAGACCCTATCTTGATAGCAGCGCGAATTGCAAATGCTTGCGAGGAGATTTCGGCAAGAGAATTGCCTTCTGGAACAACCGCTGTTTTGAGTTTTGGCAGTTTTCAAGCGGGTGTTGATCATAACACGATTCCAGATAAGGCAATTTTGAAGGGCAGTATACGTGTTCAGGATGGAAAAGTACGTGATTTTATCGGAGAAAGACTTAAGTGTATTGCTCAAAATATTGCGGCGGCTTTTAGAGCAGAGTGTGAAGTGGAGTTAAAAAAAGGTTCGCAGACTGTTATGAACGATGAGCAATTAAGCCAATTTGTTGCGAAGGCTGTTACAGAAGCAATCGGCGGGGATAAGGTGATTATGAAAACAACTTCCGCTTTGATGGGCTCGGACGATTTTGCTAATTATGCATCCAAAGTTCAGGCTGTGTATTTTTTTCTTCATACCAATAACAGTGAAAAAGGCATTGTTGCGGCTAATCACAATCCACATTTCGACATTGACGAGTCGGTTTTGTGGGAGGGTGTAGCAGCCTACGTTGCCATTGCGTTAAATTACTTAAAATAAATTTCATTAAAAATATGTGAGTTGCATTTTTATACTATGAGTCCAAAAAGTCAGGTACGCATCGCGTACCTGACTTTTTTCTTTCTTGTTGTTCTAATTCAGCGATATCTAAATCCAACCGTCCTCCGCGTAGCGGAGAGACTGAGCATGTTTTTCGCACATCGTGCGGAAAACTGCTAAGCAAAACGAGCAACGCGAGTTTGCGTTTATTATTGATGTCGCTATTTTTTTCTTTTCTCTTTGCGGTGTCATCTACGTATGGCAGACCCGCACACAGTGCGGTATATGTGGTTATATCTTTCTTTATCCGAAGGGCAAAGTTTACGGTTTCGCTTGCGAAACGCAGACCTTTGTCTGCGAGTAAACTTTTAAGCGACGCTCTGCGTCGCTTTTGGTTCAGAGCCCAGCAGGGGGAGTAAAACAAAATCCGCTTTCGTAAGAAGGCGGATTTTTGTTTGTATTATTCACTATTCATCATTCATTTTTCATTTTTTCCAAGCGGATTTTGAATGAATAATGAAGAATGAAGTCGCTTCGCTGAT
>JAFTYW010000038.1 GCA_017461245.1 Oscillospiraceae bacterium | reverse complement strand
TTCCTCGTAGAAAATGTGTACTATAACGTTCTCATAATCCATAAGGATCCACATAGCTGATTGGTAGCCCTCAATGTTTTTAGGGGTTATCCCGTCTGCTTTAAGTTTTTCTTCTATTTCATCGCAAAGTGACTTTGCGTGGATTGTGTTTTTAGCGGTTGCAATAACATAATAATCGGTAATTGAGGTTATTCCTGCAACTTTCAAAACAGAAACATCCTCACCCTTTTTAGTGTCAATAAGCTGACCGATTATTTTAGCTTTTTCAAGTGAATTCATTTATTTTATCAGTTCCTTTTTCATTTCATTTACTGCACAGTTGTAGCAATCTAAGGTGTTCTGAGTTATCCTTCCGCCTTGCTTTAAAATAAACGGAATTATATATAGATAACACTCATAAATCGCTCTGTCAAGGCTTTTATATGATATTTCCCTTATAGGAGCGCTGTCAGGATAATCTCTGTCAAGCGACGTAAGATCGGCTACAAAAATTATCTTTTCCAAAACCGACATATTTCCTCTGCCGCAGGTATGGTATTTTACGGCAGAACAAATTTCGCTATCGGTAATGCTCCATCTTTCAGTTATATAACCGCTTGCGGCATAACCGTGCCAGATATTAGGCTCCGTTTTTTCAATATCGCTAAGTATTATACCAAACTTATCTATGATTTTCAACTGTTCTTCTTTTGAAATTTCCTTGCATGCATCGTGAACAAGACCTGCTATAAGAGCTTTGTCGGTGTCCTCACCGTAAATTTCGGCAAGCTTTACCGCTTGGTTTGCAACCGCAACACTATGAGCAAACCGCTTTTCCGAAAGCATATCTTTTAATTCATTCTTGATTATATTGATATCAGTCATTTTTGTACAAACCTTTTTGGTTAATATATTCCAACACCTTTTCGGGCAAGAGATCATTTAAATCTGCACCGTTTTTTATCTTTTGTCTGATTTCAGATGATGAAAGCACTAAAACTTCAGCATCTAAAATGACTGTAGTGTCGTTCTCGGGGTCAATTTTTTTCTGATACTCTTTAAGTGCATTAAACTCCCCTATCTCGCGTGGAGCTGTGCAAAGTGTACACATAGAGAGAATTTTTTTGTATTCCCTCCAACTTTCAAAGCACAAAAACATATCTCCGCCGACTATTAAATATAGCTCGTCATTAGGATAAAGCTTATTCAATGCTGAAATTGTGTTGACAGTATAGCTTTTTCCGCTCATATTAAGCTCAATATCGCTAATCTCTACATTAGGATAATTTTCAAATGCGAGCCTAAGCATATTAAGTCTATCAGCACTGTCGATCATATCAGAAACAGTTTTGTGCGGAGGAATATTCGTGGGAATAACTATAAGCCTATCAAGCCCAAGCTTTTCAAAATAAAGCTTAGCAAGTCGGATATGCCCGTTGTGAACAGGATTAAATGTTCCTCCGAAAACTCCGATCTTCATTAAATCACCCTATTTCAGACATTTATCATAGTTAGGTGTTTTAGGATTGCGGCGGAAAAGCACAAGCTTATTGCCTATAACCTGCACAGGTTCACTGTTTGTTTCTCCTGCAAGCATTTGGGAAACCTCTCTTGCGGTATATTCGCAGTTTTCAAGAACTTTTATCTTTATAAGCTCTCTTGCAACAAGCGCATCCTCAACCTGCTTAATAAGGGTGTCACCTATTCCACCTTTTCCAACCTGCATAATTGTATCAATCTGATTTGCGCAGCCTCTTAAAGATGCGCGCTGTTTACTTGTCAGCATTTTTATCTTCCTTACTTCAAATAACTCTTTAATTCTTCTACAAACCTTTTAAGTGCAACGCCTCTATGGCTTATCTCGTCCTTTTCAGCGTCGCTGATCTCAGCAAGACTTCTGTCATCAACCATAAAAATCGGGTCATATCCAAAGCCGTTTCCGCCCTTAGACTCGTAGCCCATTTTGCCCTCGCATCTTCCCTCGGTTTCAATTACGTCGCCGTTCGGGAAAATGCAACAAATAGCACAAACATAGCGTGCAGTTCTCTTTTCATCGGGAACATCCTTAAGTCTATCAAGAATAATTGCATTTTTCTCGGTGTAAGGGGTATCCTCACCCAAGAAACGCGACGAATATATTCCCGGACCGCCGTCAAATGCGTCAATGCAAATTCCTGAATCGTCAGCAATAGCAACGCAGTTACCTACGTGACTGACCGACTCAGCCTTTAATTTGGCATTCTCCGCAAAGGTTGTCCCTGTTTCAACAACCTCAACATCAATTCCTGCTTCTTTTTGCGAGACTACCTCAACACCAAGAGGCTCTAAAATTCTTTTAAACTCGGCTACTTTATGATTGTTATGTGTTGCAATTACAAATTTCATAAAATCACTCTCCAAATATCGCTTGAGCGAACATTTCAGGGTCAAACTCTTGCAGATCATCTGCCTGCTCGCCAACCCCAATGTATCTGACGGGTATATCAAGCTCATTTTTAATGGAAATAACAACGCCACCCTTGGCAGTACCGTCAAGTTTAGTAAGAATTATACCAGTAATTCCTGCCGCTTCCTTAAAGATCTTTGCTTGATTTACGGCGTTTTGACCGGTTGTTGCATCAAGGACGAGCAAAACCTCGGTTTTAACCTCGCCCATTTCCCTCTGGATAACTCGAGAAATCTTACTGAGCTCATCCATAAGGTTTTTCTTGTTATGAAGTCTGCCCGCAGTATCGCAAAGAACAATATCGTAATCCTTAGCTTTTGCGGATGAAATGGCATCGTAAACAACTGATGCAGGGTCTGCGCCCTCAAAGGAGGTTACAATGTCTGCACCGCTTTTTTCGGCCCACATTGATAACTGCTCCACGGCCGCCGCTCTGAATGTATCGGCTGCAGCAAGCAGGACTTTTTTGCCCTCTTTGACATAATTTGAAGCAAGCTTACCGATAGTTGTTGTTTTCCCGACACCGTTTACTCCAATTACAAGTACAACGGTGGGTTTTTGGCTTAAATCAAGCGGAACAAACTCACCGAGCATATTGGAAATAATTGCTTTGATCTCGACTTTTATCTCCTGCGGATCTTTAATGCCTTTTTCTTTTATTTTGCTGCGAAGCTCAGAAATGATATTCTGAGAGGTTGCAGCGCCTATATCCGAAAGAATAAGTACTTCTTCGAGCTCATCGAGCAGATCCTCATCAATTTTTGTAAATGAATTTATAAGACTGTCGATAGAGCTACGCATACCTGCTCGGGTTTTGGCAAGACCGTTCTTGATTTTTTCAAATAATCGCAATTATTTCACCTCTGAGTATGTAAAGTTATGCTACTTTACAGCTTAATTATCGCTTTTAATTCCGAGCTTGCTCTCAACCTCGCTAAGATCCATCTCGAGAAGCTTTGAAACGCCCTTTTCCTGCATGGTAATACCGTAAAGTCTATCGGCTTCTTCCATACTACCGCGTCTGTGGGTAATCATAATAAACTGGGTGTTATCGCTGACTTTTCTAAGATATTTAGCGTATTTCTGAACGTTAACCTCATCAAGAGCCGCCTCGATCTCGTCAAGGAAGCAGAACGGAGCAGGCTTAACCTTGAGGATAGAGAGATAAATTGCAATAGCAATAAATGACTGCTCACCGCCCGAAAGCTCAACAAGGTTTTTAATTATCTTGCCCGGAGGCTGAACAAAAATTTCAATTCCGGACTCAAGAATATTTTCGGGATCTGTCAAGTTAAGTGTTGCCTTACCGCCGCCGAACAACTCAACAAAGATCTTGGAGAAGTTATCACGGATCTCGGAGAAGCTCTTGATAAACATATCCTTCATCTGAGCGGTAAGGTCATTGATGAGCTTAAGGATCTCTTCTCTCGACTTTTCAACGTCCTCAAGCTGAGCCTTTAAGAACTCGTATCTCTCGGAAACCTCTTTATATTCCTCGATAGCATCAACGTTGATTGCACCGAGTGCTCTGATTTTTGATTTTAACTGGCTGAGCTGCGACTGAGCCTCGGTTATGTTCTCAATAGGCTCTGCGATTGCCTCTGCTTGAGCT
Source organism: Oscillospiraceae bacterium (assembly GCA_017461245.1). GTDB lineage: Bacteria > Bacillota > Clostridia > Oscillospirales > Ruminococcaceae > SIG578. The sequence continues at coordinate 11,804 of JAFTYW010000038.1, read as the reverse complement.
CTGTCAAGCTCATATTCGGTGTAAAGCTTAAAGATAAGGTTATCGTGCTCTTTCTGGATGGATATCTGACGTTCTTCAAGTCTTGTGATCTCACCCGTGAGCTTTTCCCTCTCGTCAAACTGAGAACGCTCGTTTTTACGAATTTCGTCGATTTTCTGCTCGCACTCAGTTCTCTTGTCAGTCATAAGCGCGATGGTCTGGTCGCATTTTGCATTAGAATCAATAAGTGCGACCCTTGCATTTTCAGTCTCAACGATTTTATTTTTAAGCTCCTCGTTTGTGCTAACGAGATCGTTTTTCTGCTGGGTAAGAGCTTCTGCACGCTTTGCAGCCTCTTCGTTTTCAGCATTTAAGCGCAAAATTTCAGAGGAAATGGTTTCAATATCCTTTTTAAGAGCAAGAATCTTAAACTTAAGGTCTGTGCTCTTTTGTGAAAGCTCTTCAGCCTTAACAGATGTATCAGTCTGTCCGCCGCTAAGCTCTGTAATTCTTGTTTCGGCATTTTCTTTAGCTTTCTTGCTATCGACAAGCCTTGTTTCAAGCTCTCTTGACTGAATATCCAGTGCGGAAATTTTGCCTGCACATTCCATCTTTTCGCTATCTAGTTGGTCAAGAGCGGCTTCAATCTCCTCGATAGAAAGGTCAAGCCTTTTCTGCTCAGCAGAATACTTGATCTTATCCTCAGACAATACAGAAAGCTCGGCTTTTGCGCCCGAAAGATACGCCTCTGCAGAAGATAGCTGCTCGTTTACAGCGGCAAGCTCTTCTTCAAACTGCTTGATCTGATTTTGAATGTTTTCGTTCTCTTTAGAAAGCTTTTCGATTTCAAACTTTCTTGTAAGAACGCCCGTTTTAGATGCAGCGGAGCCACCGGTAAGTGAACCACCTGCATTTATAACCTGTCCGTCAAGAGTAACAGCCTTAAAGCGATAACCAAACTTTTTGGAGAGTGCTGTTGCGTTGTCAAGATTATCTACAAAAGCGATTCTGCCAAGCAACCACTTAACGATTTCGGCATATTTAGCATCATATTTAACGATTTCATTACCTGAACCGATAAATCCCTCGCAGTTTGAAAGTCCCTGCTCGTTTAAGGTTTTGCCCTTGATAGTTTCAATAGGCAGGAATGTTGCTCTACCTGCATTCTCTCTTTTAAGAGCGTTGATTGCGTTCTTTGCATTTTCCTCGGTTTCAACAACAATGTTCTGCATTGCAGCGCCAAGCGCAGTTTCAATAGCAAGAGCATATTTTGCATCAACAGTAAGTATCTGAGAAACTGTTCCGACAATTCCTTTTAAAGAGCCTCTTTTTCCCTCAGAAACGACCCTTTTAACACTTCCCGAGAAGCCCTCAAGGTTATTTTCAAGCTCGGTTAAAAGCTTAATTCTGTGGTTGTTATGCTCAAGGCTTCTTGTGGCATCATCAATTTTCTTTTGGATTGCTTCTTTCTTAGAAACAACCGACTGATATTTAAGCTCATAGCCCTTAAGGGTGTTATTGATTTTATTAGCCTCGTCCTCGCCCTTTTGCAGTACTGCACGACAGGCATGACTTTCCTTCTGAAGCTCAGCAAGCTGCTCTTCCTTGCGTTCAATAGACTCATCAATGGTAGCAATACGGTTCGAAAGCTCGGTTTTATTGTTGCCGAGAGCAGAAACCGCAACTGTATCCCTTGTAATCTGAATATTGAACGACACAAGATCGGCCTGCAGCTTATCAAGCTCGGTCTTATAGTTCTCGGTAAGTCCGGTTAGCTTTTCAAGCTCAAGGTCGATTTGATTGCTTTCTTCCTCAAGCTTTGCAAGCTCTTCTTCAGACTTCTTAACAGCCTCATTCTTTTCATTTGACTGCGCAGAGAGAGAGCTGCCGTTATCAGTAAGCTGCGCAAGCTCGCCTTCTAAGAGCGCAATAGTGTCATTATTATGTAAAATATCATTCTCAAAAACGGCTTTTTGCTGCTTAAGCTCAGCATCCTTTTCCTCGTTTGCCTGCTTCTGAGCTCTCTGAGCCTCGATTTCAGCGAGGTAATTCTGCGAATCACGGTCGATCTGCTCAATAAAAGCATCGACCTTATCAAGAGAGTTCATAATGTTTTCTCTTGAGGTGTTGAGCGCAGTCAACTTATATTCGAGGTCACGGAGCTTTTCGCCCGACTGCTCAAGAGTTTTAACCCAGAGAGAAACCTCAATCTTTCTCTTTTCGTCAGCAAGGACAAGATATTTCTTAGCCTTTTCCGACTGGATTCTAAGAGGCTCAACTCTGCCCTCAAGCTCTGCAAGAATGTCTTTAAGACGCAGAACATTATCCTGCGCCTGCATAAGCCTTTTTTCTGCTTCATTTTTGCGGTAACGGAACTTAGATATTCCCGCTGCTTCCTCAAAGATCTCACGGCGGTCATCGCTTTTTGCCGAAACAATGTCAGCAATCTTGCCCTGACCGACGATGGAATATCCGTCACGTCCAAGACCCGTGTCCATAAATAGCTCACGGATGTCCTTAAGACGAACGGACTGGCGGTTGATCATATACTCACTTTCGCCGCTACGATAATATTTTCTTGTAACGACAACCTCGTCACTATCGTATTTAAGTGATTTGTCGGTATTATCAAGTACAAGGGAAACCTCAGCAAAACCGAGAGATTTTCTGCTCTCAGTTCCCGAGAAAATAACGTCTTCCATTCTCTCTCCGCGGAGAGTTTTGGTGGATTGCTCACCCAAAACCCAACGAACAGAGTCGCTGATGTTACTTTTACCGCTTCCGTTAGGGCCGACAATAGCCGTTAAACCGTCGCCAAATTTGAACGAGGTTTTATCCGGAAACGATTTAAATCCCTGAATTTCTAACGATTTAAGTCGCAAAAAGAACATTCCTTTCTTTTTGAATAAAACATATATTATATAATAACATAAAATGCCTTGTTTTTGCAATAGTTATATTACTTTTATATCCTTGATTTTAACAGAACTATCTGCTTTTACAGACACTTTATAGCCAATATCCGAAAAACGCTTTATATTGCATTTTTTCTGCCCTATCATCTGCGAAAGATTTGATGGATTTACTGCAACACGGACCTCTCCGTTCTCGATTTTTACCTCTTTTAGAGCTGATAGAGCCTTTAAAAACATCTGCTCACCCATAATAAGCTCGCCGAGAGCGGCATGATATGCGCCCGCAACAAAATTTTCTTTAAGACTGGGCTGATCGTGAAGCCCTACTCTGATCACCTTAATGCTGTTTTCCTCAAACATATTGAGGAGCTTGGCGCAAAGCGAAACGGTTTCCTCAACATTAAGAGGATTATATTTACCCTCTGCATAGAGCTTTGCAAGATATGTGTCTTTTAAAACAACCGTGGGATAAATTCTCACAGTGTCGGGCTTGATTTCAATAAACTTTTTAGCTGTTTCTATTGCACCATCGGCAGTATCGCCGTAAAGCCCTGTCATTATTTGCAGACCTAAAGAAAAACCGTGTGTTTTTATGAGGTTTGATGCATTAAAAACATCGCTGGCGGTGTGACCGCGCATATTTTTTAAAAGCACGTCATCAGACATACTTTGGGCGCCTAGCTCGATTGAAGTCACGCGATATTTTTTGAGTAAACTAAGAATTTCATCATCTATCGCATCAGGCCTTGTTGAAACTCTTATACCATAAAAGCCGTTTTCGCCTATATATTGCTGCACACAGGCGAGAAGCTCGGTCATAAGTTTTTTATCAATAGCAGTAAAACTGCCGCCAAAAAAGGCAATTTCGCTCGATTTAAGAACATTCTTGTCCATTGATGCAACAGCGTAATCAAGTGTTTCTTTTATGTAATCGACGCTCGGAACACGGTTTTTGCCCGAAATGGTGTTCTGATTGCAAAAACTGCATCTATTAGGGCATCCAACGTGAGGAATAAAAAATGCTACATTGGCTTTTTTCACTCGCCCATCAACTCCAAAGCTTCTTTAGCCGCCATCTGCTCGGCAATTTTCTTGCTCTTTCCCTGCCCTCTGCCGATCACATTGCTGTTAAGGTGAACCTCAACGCTGAAAAACTTATCGTGAGCAGGTCCTGATTCTTCAACAAGAACGTACTGCACACGTTCCTCTTTGTTCTGTTGAATGATCTCTTGAAGTTCTGTTTTGTAATCAACAAATGAAGGATGCTGCTGATAGTTTTCCATCTGCTTTGTTATGAATTTGAGGACAAAGCTTTCGGCAGGATAAATTCCGCCGTCAAGATACATAGCCGCAATAACTGCCTCAAAAGCGTCGGCAAGGATAGAGTTTCGGCTTCTGCCGCCGTTTTGATCCTCGCCCTTACCAAGAAGCAGTACATCACCAAGACCGATTTCCTTTGCAAAAACAGAAAGCGAGTTTTCGCAAACAAGCGAGGCTCGGGTTTTGGACAGCTCGCCCTCGGGCATATCGGGATAATTTTCAAACAGATATTTTGAAACAATGATTGACAAAACTGAATCCCCCAAAAACTCAAGACGCTCGTTATGTTCTTTGGAATATTTCGATTCGTTTGCATATGATGAATGGGTCAAAGCCAAGGAAAGCAGCGATTTATCGCCAAAAAAATATCCTATTTTGCTTTCAAATCCCTTCATTTTTCCTCAACCTCTTTCAGCTGTGCAACACTTGTCTGAATTTCAGAAATAACATTATTGTTATGATACTCGATAGCTTGTCTTAATGCGTTTTTGAAGGCGACTGCATTTGAACTACCGTGTGCCTTGATTACGGGCTTTGCAATTCCCATAAGAGGAGCACCGCCATACTCGGTGTAGTCCATTTTCTTTTTGAACACCTTTAAGCCTGACATAACCATTGCGGCAGCTATTTTGCTGACAAAATTCTTTTTAAATACACCCTTGAGGTTGCCGTACATCATAGCTGCAACGCCCTCGCAGGTCTTAAGAATGAGGTTTCCGCTAAATCCGTCTGCAACCACAACGTCGGTAATGGACGCAAGCAGATCTCTGCCCTCAATATTTCCGCAGAAATTAAGGGGAGCCTTTTTAAGAAGTTCAAACGCCTCTTTCTGAAGCGGTCCGCCCTTTGTGTCCTCTGTACCAACGTTGGCAAGCATAACTCTGGGGTTATCTATATTCTGAATCTTGTTCATATAAATGCTTCCCATAATACCGAACTGAACAAGCATTTCTGGGCGGCACTCAACGTTTGCGCCGCAGTCCATAAGCATAACAGGACCGTTATCTCCGGGAAGTACTGTTGCGAGAGCAGGTCTTTTAATACCTCTGATTCTGCCGACCGTCATTGTTGCGCCAACTAAAACTGCACCGGTACTGCCTGCGCTAACAACCGCATCGCCCTCGCCTTGTCTGAGCATGGTAAAGGCTTTACCGAGAGAGCTTCCCTTTTTATCCTTGATAACGCAGGTAGGCTCGTCCTCCATTGAGACGACGATGTCGGTATGAACTATCTCATATTTTCCAAGGTCTAACTGCTCGTTTTTTATTGTTTCCTCGATTAATTCCTTATTACCTGTAAGAACAAACTCAATATCGTGCTCTTTCCTAGCAAGAGCACAGCCCTTTAAAATTTCAAGAGGAGCATTATCTCCGCCCATTGTATCAACAATAATTCGCATAATTTTCTCTCCTTGTTTTTTATAAATTGATTTTTATATATTCGTCTAAGCTTTTTAGCGCCCTTTCGCTAAGCGCGCTGTATCTTTCCTGCTTTGATTTTATATGATTTTCAAGCGGCGGCAAAATACCCATATTACTTCCCATAGGCTGAAAATCCTTGACAGATTCATCTGTTATATACAAAATCAAGGCTCCAAGCATTGTGTCGCTGGGAAGCGGATCGAGTGTGCTGTCATTTAGTACAAGATTTGCGGCATTTAATCCCGCGAAAATGCCGCTGGCAGCTGATTCTATGTAACCCTCAACACCAGTTATCTGTCCGGCAAAAAACAGTTTAGGATTCGCTTTTGTGCAAAGTTGAGGAGTTAAAATTTGGGGAGAATTTACAAAGGTGTTTCTATGCATAACGCCGTATCTTACAAACTCTGCGTTTTCCATTCCCGGAATCATAGAAAAGACCCTTTTCTGCTCTGGGAATTTCAGATTTGTCTGAAATCCAACCATATTAAGCAAGGTTCCTTCTGCATTTTCGCGCCTTAACTGAACAACCGCCCAAGGTCTTGTGTCAGTTCTCGGATCTCTGAGCCCAACAGGCTTTAACGGACCGAAACGGATTGTATCCTCGCCGCGTTTTGCCATTATTTCGATAGGCATACAGCCCTCGTACACAGTGGGTGCATCCTTTTCGAACTCTTTGAGCACAACAGTTTCGGCTGAAATCAAGGCATTGTAAAACTCGGTATACTCTTCCTTGTTAAATGGGCAATTCAAATAGTCATCATCGCCCCTGCCGTAACGCGATGCGGCAAAAATTTTAGTCATATCAAGACTATCGCGGGTAACGATCGGCGCCGCAGCGTCATAAAAGCTCAATGAATCGCCGCAAATCAACTTAATTTGCTCTGCGAGTGCATCAGATGTAAGCGGGCCTGTTGCAACAATGACAATTTCATCCGAGAAATCAAGAGACCTTACTTCCTCATTACATATCGAAATGTTAGGATGATTTGTGATTTTGTTTGTTACATACTCTGAAAACAGATCACGGTCAACTGCAAGCGCTCCACCTGCTGAAACCGATGTTTCTGCGGCTGCTTGCATTGTAATAGAGCCAAGGCGGCGCATTTCCTCTTTCAAAAGCCCCGCAGCCGACTCAACACGCGCCGCTTTAAGCGAGTTGGAGCAAACAAGCTCGCACAGCAGATCTGTGTGATGGGCAGGACTGCGCTTGTGAGGCTTCATTTCATAAAGCTTAACATTTATGCCTCTTTCGGCGAGGCTCCAAGCAGCCTCGCAGCCTGCAAGTCCTGCTCCAATTATATTTACACATTGATTTTTCATTATTTTTTCTCTTTGGTTATTTTTTTAGTAAAGCCGCAACCCTCTTTGGCACAGTAGATATAAGGCTGTTTGCCGTTTTTCTTAAACATTGTACTTTTGCACTCGGGGCAAAGGTCGGCAACGGGCTCGTCCCAAGACACAAACTTACAGTTAGGATAAGATGAACAGCCATAAAACTTTTTGCCGCTCTTACCTCTTCTGCCAATAAGCTTGGAGTTGCATATCGGGCAATTTCCTGCAGTTTCGTCAACGATTTTCTTGGTATTCTTACATTCGGGGTAACCGGGGCAAGCCAAGAATTTGCCAAATCTGCCGTTTTTAATTACCATTTTTCTGCCGCATTTTTCGCAGACAACATCGGTTTCCTCATCAGGAACCTTGACTCTTTCGCCTTCCATAGCCTCTTCAGCCTTTTGAAGCTCAGCACTAAAGCCTTTATAGAATTTCTTGATAATATCGTTCCAGATTGCTTTGCCTATCTCGACATTATCAAGACCTTTTTCCATTTTAGCAGTAAATTCCGCATCAACAATCTCGCTGAAATGCTCCTTCATAAGCGCGGTTGTTACCTCGCCAAGCGCGGTAGGCTTTAAGAACTTGGCTTCACGCTCGATATATGCACGCTGCAGAACTGTTGTAATGGTAGGTGCATAGGTGCTTGGTCTGCCTATTCCATTTTCCTCGAGAGTTTTGATGAGGGTGGCCTCGGTGTATCTTGCAGGAGGCTGTGTAAAGTGTTGATTTGCAGATACTCCATGATTTTTAAGAACATCATCAACTGATAACTCGGGCAAAACCGATGCTTTTTCGGTTTCTTCGTCCTTAGATTCTTGATAAAGCTTTGTAAAGCCATCAAACTTTACAGTAAATCCATTGGCTTTAAACTGATTTTCGTTAGCATTTATGTCAACAGAAACAGTATCAAGGATCTCATCAGCCATAAGGCAGGAAATAAATCTTTCCCAAATAAGCTTGTATAGCTTAAATTGGTCGTTAGTTAGGTCGCCTTTAACCTTATCGGGAGAAAGCGAGGGCATACTCGGGCGAATTGCCTCGTGAGCATCCTGAGCGTTTCTCTTACTCTTATATTCCCTTTTGAATTTGGGAAGATAATCGTCACCGAAATTCTCTTGAATATACACGTTTCCGGCAGCTCTTGCTTCGTCAGAAATTCTCAAGGAGTCGGTTCTCATATAGGTTATAAGACCTACAGCGCCCAATCCCTTTATATTTACACCCTCGTAAAGCTCTTGAGCCACAGACATTGTACGTCTTGACTGGAAATTGAGCTTTCTTGAGGCTTCCTGCTGTAAGGTAGAGGTTGTAAACGGAGGGGCAGGAGCTCTCTTTTTGGTGCCTTTTTTGATATCTTTTACAACAAAATCGGCATTTTCAAGGCCTTTTAAAATCTCATCAGCCTGCTCTTTACAGGATATTTCAAGCTTTTCATTATTTTTTCCGTAGAACTTGGCTACAAAGGTCTTTTTGCTATTAGGGGAAGATAGCTTTGCATCAATGGTCCAATATTCCTTAGACTCAAATGCACGTATCTCCTCTTCCCTATCTACAACAAGACGAACGGTAACAGACTGTACTCTGCCTGCAGATAAGCCTCTTTTGACCTTTTTCCAAAGGAACGGGCTTAATTTATAACCAACGATTCGGTCAAGAACACGCCTTGCCTGCTGGGCATTTACAAGGTCCATATCAATGCTTCTGGGGCTGGACATACCATTCTTAACGCCGCTCTTTGTAATCTCGTTAAAAGTTACGCGGTTAAGGTCGTTTAAATCGAGGTCAAGAATGTGCGCAAGATGCCAGGATATCGCCTCTCCCTCGCGGTCAGGGTCGGTTGCGAGGTATACCTTATCGCATTTTTTTGCCTCATTTTTTATTGATTTAATTAAATCTCCCTTACCCTTAATGTTGATATACTGCGGCTCAAAATCATTATCAACATCAATAGCGAGCTTTGTTTTAGGAAGATCTCTGATGTGGCCCATCGAGGCAATGACCTCGTAATTTTTACCGAGGTATTTTTTTATTGTTTTTGCCTTTGCGGGCGACTCTACAATGACTAAATTTGTCATAATTAATTTCACCTATATGATTTATTTTAAATTTACTTAATTAACTCTATTCTGCTTGCGGAAAGCTTTTTAACAACTCCTGCAAGTTCCATTTTGGTAGTTGATATCAAAAGAACGTTTGATGGCAAACCCGTCTTTTCTGAAAGCTCGTCTAATGAAAGCGGCTCATTTTCAAGGCATGATATAATTTTCATAACCTTTTCGTTATCCTTAAGTCCGTTTTTTTCAAGCCTTTCACTAAGCGGAGCAATCTGCTTAGGATCTTCACTTGGCTTAGCTTTAATTGCCTCTTTTGCAGCGGATTTCAGCTCTTTTTTAGCTTCCTTAACAGTTTCTTTGTATTCATCATTTAAAGCATTTGGAGAATTTGCATCAGAAAGACCGAATTTGCGGTTTGTATCGTAAAATTCCTTTAGATTCGGCTTTTTATCGGGGATCTTTATTTTGTCTGGATAGACATCAAGATACTCCTCGATAATATCAAGAGCGTCCTTGACGGGTTTTGCACCGTTCTTAATAAGCTCGTTTGTTCCAACGCCGTTGTACCAGAATATACCCGACGGAACAGCAAAAACATCCTTACCTTGATTTAAGGCGTGGTTAGCGGTAATAAGAGTTCCGCTGATTCTTGGAGATTCAACAACAAGTGTTCCTACTGATATACCCGACATAAGTCTGTTTCTTATTTTGAAATTTTCGCGAAGCGGCTCCATACCGGGAAGAAACTCTGTGATAACTGCTCCGTTTTTAAATATAGCATTCTTTAGGTTCGCCTTGTTGTAAGGATAATCGATATCAAGGCCGCAAGCCAGAAAACCGTATGTTCTTGCGCCGCATTTAAGTGCAGTAATATGCGCAGTCGTGTCGCCGCCCTTAGCCAAGCCGCTGACTATAGAAAATCCCGAAACGCAAAGTTCAGAACATATAAGCTCGCTGGCGCGCTTGCCGTAAAGGCTCTCTTTTCTTGTTCCGACAACTGTCAGAAGCAGCTCATTATCAAGACCGCTTATATCTCCAACCACAAACAAAACGAGCGGCGAATTATCGATATTCCTTAATGCTTTAGGATAAAGCTCGTCTTCTATTGTAATAGTTTGCGCCTTAAACTTACTGTATCTTTCAAAGACATATTCTATGTCTGAAAGGTCAGTTTCATACAAAAACTTAAGCTCGTCAGCAGATAACTTGATTCCCTTTTTAAGCTTTTTATTTTTAATGTCGCTATAAAATTCAGCAATATCGCTATACAATTCAAGAATCTTGGCAGAGCGAGGATTACCTGCTCCAAGACATTTGACCAGCCATACATAATATTCCTTATTAGCCAAGCATATCACCTCATCTTTTAATCATTTCCCACATAATAACCGATGCTGCAACAGCTGCATTGAGCGATTCGGCATTTCCAGGCATATCAATGATAACAAATTTATCACAGATTGCTTTTGCGCTGTCGCTAAGTCCATTAGCCTCATTTCCAATAAGGCAAACACATTTACTGTTTAACTGAGTTTCAGACAAAAGCAGAGCACTATCATCCAAAACTGCACCATAAACAGAAACTCCAGCGTTTTTAAACTGCTTGTTTGCAGTATCAACATCTACAAATTTATAAACGGGCATTCTGAACAGGCTGCCCATTGTGCTTCTCAAAACCTTAGGACTATAAATATCGGCACAGTTTCCTATAAGCACAACTCCATCAAGCCCAAAGGCTTCTGCAGTTCTTATAACTGTTCCGATATTTCCGGGATCTTGCAGATTTTCAACTGCTATAAATTTATTACCGCTCAAGGATTTATTATAGTCTTTTACCGCGCAAATGCAGTAAACGCCTTGAGAATTGACTGTGTCACCGAGCTTCTGCGAAACGCCCTCAGACACAACCCTTACATCATCACAGCAATTACAGATGATTTCAGCGTCGCTAGGGTGATTCTTTAAAAAAACCTCAGAAACGAGAACTGTTTTAACCTCTGCACCGCACAATACTGCATCCTTACACAAACGAAGACCCTCTATGACAAAAAGCCCGCTTTTAGTTCTTTCACGCCGGTTTTCTCTCAAAGAGACTGTTTTCTTGACTATGGGGTTGTCCTTGCTTTTTATGATTTCCATCTCAATTTCTCCCTATAAAGCGGTTAAAACGAAACTACAAAAAATCCCTTTAAATACTCCAAAACGCCCGAGTCGTTTCAGACGCGGGCGTTTTTTAGTGCATTAAAGCGCAGCTTTAGCTTTTTTAACGAGATCCTTGAAAGCTGCTTCGTCATGAATGGCGATTTCCGAAATCATTTTACGATTAAGGGTAATTCCAGCTTTTTTTAGACCGTTCATAAATGTAGAATAATTGATGTCGTTTGCACGGCATGCAGCAGAGATTCTGGTAATCCAGAGTGCTCTGAAATCACGCTTTTTCTGCTTACGACCAATGTAAGCATACTGTCCGGATTTCATAACCGCTTCTTTAGCAGTCTTGAAGAGCTTGCTCTTGCTTCCATAATATCCTTTCGCAAGCTTTAATACTTTCTTTCTTCTCTTGCGAGTCATCAGTGCTCCTTTCACACGAGCCATTGTTGTTACCTCCAGATTTATAATCGTTGTTATTTTGTTTCTGCAGATACATTATCTGCCGCAGACTCGTTTATTTATACGGAACGAGCAGCTTGATAGCAGCAACATTAGTCTTATCGGCATAAGCAGCCTTTCTCAGACCTCTCTTGCGCTTGGTAGATTTCTTTGCAAGAATGTGTGACTTA
>JAFTYW010000037.1 GCA_017461245.1 Oscillospiraceae bacterium | reverse complement strand
TTTTATCAGTCAACAATTAGCTTTATTTGTTTTGAGAATAATAGAAAATACGAAACGAAAGTGTGATTTCAATATCAGTAATTTAACGAATAGCGGTCTTTTAACGATAGAAAAGCACTACACCTTGACGGGGAGTAGTGCTTTTCTATATTTTAAGGTTTCCAAGACACGGAATATTGATGTCGCCAACACCGAAATGCACCACAAAAGCAAAAAAGCCCTTGTAAATCAAGGACTTTCGGCTAATTTTTAACGATAAAAAGAAAACAGCAGGTCGATACGATTGTATCAATCTACTGTTCCTTATTTGGTGCGGGCGACAGGCCCCGCCTTGCTTCGCAATGCTGACTGCTTGCCGACCGCTCCGCGCTGCTCGCAGTACCCGGCTACGCACCTCGTTGCTAAAAAACAGTCGCACCGGACTGTTTTTCTTAACGCAACGAGCCTTCTTAAGGTTCAAGTCCTCTCTGACTCAACGCAAAATAAAAACACCCCAAAAGGGTGTTTTTATTTTGGTACGGGTGCTCATAACGGACTTGACTGAACGATCAGTCTAAAATCCTTACGGTAATTTCCCGGTATTTCATTTCTGCTTCCCGCATAACTGCGACAATCGCGTTTGCGTGTTCCTGGATATCTTCCCAAGCGGTTGTTTTCGTCACAGAAATATCAGCGGGCGTGTACATGATACCCGTCAGTGCGTCCCAAAGAGCATCCAGGTTTTCTCCGCACCAATCCGGCAACTCCAGTTTCCGCTTCAATTCCAGATAAAGTTCCCCAATATACCGGCAGTCAGAAAAATTGATATCAAAATGCTTAACATCATATTCTGTGTTCATAGTACATGCTCCTTATACTGCGAGCGTTTATGGCAGATTCGTGTCAAATGAAGCAATTGGCCTTTACGCTGATCAGCTTTTGTAGCCGGTCTAATCGAGATTGAAGATCTTCTTTTGTCACATTATTAGAATAACCCCATTTTTGCCAGTCATCAATATGATCAGAAATATCTTTATGTAGCTTTTGGCTAAAGTCCAGCATATTCATAGGAATAGCTTCATAAGAGGAATCGTCCTTTTGGTGTTTATCGCTCTCAAAAAAGATGCGACACTCTGAAAAATCTACCACACAAACAATCCTGCCTGGTTCACAACAGCCATAAACCTCAAAGGGCAACAAGGTTTCCATTCCCCAAATTGCTCTATCCAGCCAATCAAAGGGCACGTTGGTTAAATAACTGATGGAATAGCATTTTTCTCCCAACGAGAAGTTTGTCCACCCATGTTGCGGTTTGCTTAACATATGCGCACCTCTCTTTTCCGGTATAATATTATTGTAAAGACGGAAATGCAAAATGTCAAGGCTGTCCCATACCATAACAAGGCTGTCCCATACCATAACGAGCATCGGATTGCGACGGCGCAATCCAACGAACCGAAAAGAAAAATCGAGTGTTCAAAACGGTCAAATCCGTTATGAACACTCGATATGTCTATGGGCTACAAAAAAGATATTTTTGCTGTTTTTGCGTATGAATTCGAACTCACACATAATCATTAGCTTTTAGTGAAATCGTTCGCTTACGCTCGCGGTGAAATCAAAGGCTACGCCTTTGGTGAAATATTTTGCTAAAGCAAAATGTGAAATGAAATCCACCCACTCGCTGCTCACAGCGAATTTCACACGCCGCAGGCGTATTTCACATTGCGAAGCAATATTTCACCCAC
>JAFTYW010000036.1 GCA_017461245.1 Oscillospiraceae bacterium | reverse complement strand
GTACAAACTGGCCGTCAGCTCTCTTTACGCCAAGACGCTTGGACTCGGAATCACGACCGTTCTTGGTCGAACCGACTCCCTTTTTATGAGCGAAGAATTGAAGATTTAAGCGAATCATTGTTACACCTCCGTAACCGTAATATTGATTGTGCCGCCGTACTGCTCCTCGATGTAGTCAAGCTGAAGCTTTAACGCATCTAAAAAGCTTTGGGCACTCTGATTTCTGTTTGCAAGGTTTAAAACAATCTCATTGTCATTTACCTCGACCTCGGCATCGGCATCAGTAAACTCTGTAATACCGTTCAAAACCGTCATAACTGCGGAAGTAACGGCACTGCAAACGATGTCCTCGCCGCACTCGGCGTAGCCTGCGTGTCCCTCAATGGAGAATGAGGTAAAATAGCCCTTGCTTTTAAAAAAATGTGCGTAGATCATAGGGATTTAAGCGTTGATAGCGTCGATCTGAACCTTTGTGTAAGGTTGTCTATGACCGAGCTTACGCTTGCTGTCCTTCTTGGGCTTGTAGGTGAAAACAGTGATCTTCTTCGCCTTGCCGTTTTTGAGGACCTTTGCGGTTACAGTTGCGCCTTTGACATAGGGAGCACCGATCTTGGTCTTGCCTTCGTTACCGATAACGATAACCTTGTCGAAAGTAACAACGTCGTCAGTATTAGCATTGAGCTTCTCGATGTAAAGAACATCACCCTGCTCAACACGGTACTGCTTTCCGCCAGTTTCAATAATAGCGTACATTCTGGGCACCTGCCTCTGCTGTAATCTCGCTGTTTAAGGCGACGGAAGACCGTACTTCATTTGGGCATAATACGCCCTGCCTCAACCAAGCGGCCCTAATATAATAACACATACAAACCTAAATGTCAAGAAAAGATAACAAATTTTACGACAAATTTTTAAGCCGCTCGAAAAGCTCAACAATAGCGAATTTTGCCTTGTATTTCGGCTGAGTAACTGCCGAAATTTCGCTCTCTGAAAACACGTCCTCAAGCTCTGCTGAGTCCTGCGAGGCGGGTATGCAAAGGGCGGGAAAGAGAACACACCACCAGTTTTTGCCCTCGGCCGCACCTATCTCAATTCGCAGAGCCTCGTAGTTTCCCGCAGGGAGCGTAAAATCTTCGTACTCTCTCGTTTCAAAAAACATATCGCATAGGTAGACCTTGACGCTGTAGTTGTAGCCGTTTGCAAATATCTCCTCCTCGGCTGTGGCTTTTATCTCGTCAAGGCTCGCTTCGGCGCTCGCTACCGCGTCCTCAAGGCTCACCAGGCCTTCAAAAAGAGTGGGCGATTTTTCCAAAATTGCATCTCGCACCTTAAGCTTAAGTTCTTGGTCTGCCTCAGAATCTGAGTTTGCGAGGATGTGCAGTCGCAAGGTGTCGCTCCGTATGCTCTCGCAGTCAGCGGCAAAGGCGGTAACGCTGGTTATAATAATAGAAATAATAAGCCCGATAAGTACTGCAAATTCTGTCCGTTTCATTTAAAAGATCCTTTCTGTTTTGTTTCTTGCAAGCAGAGGATTGGAAAATTTTAAAAGAATTATTCAGAAAGCGCAAAATTTTATTTGACGGATAAAAACAAAAGGGGTATAATTAGCGTAGGGTAACTATTTTGAAAGGAAAAGAAAAATGAGGGAGTTTAACGTTAGCGGTATGAGCTGCGCTGCTTGCAGCGCAAGAGTCGAGAGGGCGGTGTCGTCGCTCGAGGGCGTTAGCAGCTGCTCTGTCAATCTGCTTACCAATTCGATGACTGTTGAGGGCACTACCTCGGTAGAAAATATAATATCTGCAGTTGAAGCCGCAGGCTACGGCGCAGAGGTAAAGGGACAAAAGAATGGCTCTGCAGAGCCAAAAAAAGCTGACAAGAAAAAAGACTTTACACTAGTTTTAAGGCTTGTTTCTTCGATTTTCCTGCTTGTGATACTTATGTATCTGTCGATGGGGCATTCAATGTGGGGATTTCCTCTGCCGAGCTTTTTGAGCGAGAACTCACTGGCTCAGGGTATGGCGCAAATGCTGCTTGCGGCGGCCGTTATGGTTATAAATCAGAGGTTTTTTATTAGCGGCTTTAAGGGCATTATCCACAAAGCGCCTAATATGGACACCCTTGTAGCTTTAGGATCGGGTGCTGCCTTTGTTTATAGCACCGCAGTTCTGTTTTCTATGACATCGGGTGATGCGGCCCATGGACTGCACGACCTTTATTTTGAGTCGGCGGCTATGATCTTAACTCTTATCACCGTCGGAAAGCTTTTGGAGGCTCATTCAAAAGGCAAAACTACCGACGCCATAAAAGGCCTTTTGGAGCTTTCGCCAAAGACCGCAACTGTAATTCGTGACGGAAAAGAGGTAGTTATACCTACCGAGCAGCTTAGAAAAGACGATATTTTTGTTGTAAAAGCGGGTGGAAATATCCCTGCCGATGCAGTAGTTATAGAGGGCGGCTGCAGCGTTGACGAGTCGGCGCTGACGGGTGAGAGCTTACCCGTAGAAAAGAGCGTTGGCGACAGAGTTTCCGCCGCAACCGTTAATAAAACGGGATATATCAAGTGCCGAGCCGAGCGAGTCGGCGAGGAGACCACACTTTCGCAGATAATCAAAATGGTGGAGCAGGCGTCAGCCTCGAAGGCGCCCATTGCCAAAATTGCCGATAAGGTTTCGGGGATTTTTGTTCCCGTGGTGCTTGCCATTGCGGCGATAACAACAGTTGTTTGGCTGCTTTTAGATAAGGAAATCGGATTTGCTTTGGCACGAGGAATTTCGGTGCTTGTTATAAGCTGCCCCTGCGCTCTCGGCCTTGCAACGCCCGTTGCAATTATGGTTGCAAGCGGCGTCGGAGCCAAAAACGCAGTTCTTTTCAAAACCGCCGCATCCTTAGAGGCGGCAGGCAAAACCAATATAGTCGTGCTTGATAAAACGGGCACAATAACGCAGGGCAGACCCGACGTAACCGATATAATTGCGGCAGACGGCGTAGATGAGGCTGAGCTTCTTGCCGCTGCCTACGCTCTTGAGAAAAAAAGCGAGCATCCGCTTGCAGATGCCGTAATAAGATACGCAGAGCAAAAAGGCTGCCCCCTTAAAGACGTGGATAATTTAGAGGTCGTGTCGGGCAGGGGACTTTCCGCTACCCTTGACGGCAAAAAGCTTGTCGGCGGAAACGCTGAATATATAGAAAATCTCCCCGAAAACTTGCTCACTAAGGGAAATGCACTCGCATCAGAGGGCAAAACACCGCTCTATTTCAGCCTTGACGGCAAGATGCTTGGAATTATTGCGGTAGCAGACAAGATAAAAGAGGATAGCGCAGAGGCTATAAAACGGCTTAAGGCGCTTGGTCTTAAGGTAGTAATGCTTACCGGTGATAACCAAAAAACCGCCAATGCTGTAGGCAAGGCGGCGGGCGTTGACGAGATCATTGCAGGCGTTCTCCCCGACGGAAAGGAAAGGGAGGTCTCCCGATTTAAAGAGCAGGGCAAGGTGATAATGGTTGGCGACGGAATTAACGATGCGCCCGCCCTCACCAGCGCCGATATAGGAATTGCGATCGGAGCGGGAGTTGATATTGCTATTGACTCTGCCGACATAGTGCTGATGAACAGCAGCCTTATGGACGTTGTAACTGCTATCAGACTCAGCCGAAAAACGCTGACGAATATCAGGCAAAATCTGTTCTGGGCGTTTATCTATAACATAATCGGCATTCCGCTTGCCGCAGGCGCATTTATAGGTCTGCTCGGTTGGCAGCTAAACCCAATGTTTGCCGCGGCGGCAATGAGCCTTTCGAGCTTCTGCGTTGTAACCAATGCGTTAAGACTTAACTTCTTTAAAGCAGAAAAAACAAACAAAAAGGAGAAAAAGAAAATGACAAAAACAATGAAAATCGAAGGAATGATGTGCCCTCATTGCGAGGCAAGAGTAAAGGGACTTCTTGAAGCGCTGAGCGAGGTAGATAGCGCAGAGGTCAGCCACAAGAGCGGCACCGCAGTTTTAACCTTAAACGCTGAGATCTCAGACGACGCTCTTAAAACTCTTATAGAGCAAAACGGCTATAAAGTAACCGAAATAAAATAAGTGTATAGAATTGTAGAGACCGTTCTCGCTGCGGCTTGGTCTCCTCACGGCTCTGACAGTCCGCAGGACTGTCATTCACTCCCGTTCGGCGCTTCGCTCCGTACCCGACGGTCCGCAGGATGCTTGCTGAACACGACCACGGACAGTCCGGATAAGTGAGGGTCCAAATCTATGATTTGGCAAGCCGAACTTATGCAGTAGCAAAGCGGAGCTGGCCTGTCCCTACATTAAAAAAACCAACCTCAAGAGAGGTTGGTTTTTATTTTTTTAAAAGAAACTTGTAATAAAGATTTCAAGACCTATAAATATCAGAATTGCACCGCCCAAAATTCCCGCTTTTCCTGCGAGCTTTGTTCCGGCTTTTTTGCCGATCAAAATTCCCGCAAGGCAGATAAAGAAGGTTACAACTCCGATAAGCAGGCAGGCGAGCAGAGCCTCCGGCGCCTTGTATTCTGAGATAGTAAAGCCGACCGAAAGGGCATCAATAGAGGTTGCAATTCCTTGAACTATAAGCGCTGTAAGGCCAACAGATGCCTTTTCCTCGCAGGATTCCTTGTTTTTTATGCCCTCGTAGAGCATCTTGCCGCCTATGTAGCTTAAAAGAATAAGTGCGATATAGGGGATACATTTTTCAAAAACTGTAAAATACTGTGCAATGGTGGTAACGCATATCCAGCCGATCATTGGCATAGCAAACTGAAAAACCGAGAAAACGCCTGCAACGCCGCATATCTTGGCCTTTTTCATACACGGCTCGTTAAGTCCGTTTGCAAGCGAGACCGAAAATGCGTCCATAGCAAGCCCGATACCGAGCAAAATACTGTTAAAAAAGAAGGTAAATGAGAGTTCCATTACAATTCCTCCAAAAAATAAAAAATCCAAGCACGGCATAACCATACTTGGCAATAAAAGACTGCATGTATGGCTATCCCTTAGCATACATGAGTCTCGCAAATTAAAACAAGCCAGGCCAAAGGCCAGTATGTTGACTTGTTACGCAGAGTGCGCTTGCTACTCCCTCATAGCACTTATTATACCATTCTTTTCCATTTTGTCAACATAAAAAAATCGGCAGAAAAATCTGCCGATTTTTTATTAACCTTCGGTCTTAATGTTTATCCAAAGCTCTTGAACGTAGGTGTTTATTTCAGAGGGTAGGTGGATATAGGACTCGCATTTTTTAAGATACTCGTCGTCGGGGTACATTATCTTGTTGCTTTTTGTGTCCTCGTCGAGAAGCTCAAATGCGGCGCTGTTGGGTGTGCAGTAGCCTGTGACCTCGCTGTTTGCAAGCGCAATCTCGGCTTCAAGCAGGAAGTTTATATACATTTCAGCGTACTTCTTGTTTTTGCTGCCTTTAGGGATGCAAACTGCATCAACAAAGCGGTTTGTGCCCTCCTCGGGATAGGCAAAGGCGAGATTTTCATTTTCCTCCATCATAACAAGCGCGTCGCCTGCATAGTAGGTTGCGATCGCGGCGTCCTCGTTGATCATCTTGTCGTAGATCTCGTCCATATAATAGCCTTGAACAACGCTTTTCTGCTCAGAGAGCTTGTCAGCGGCGGCCTTTATCTCGTCCTTGTTTGTGGTGTTCTGCGAGTAGCCGAGCATGGTCTGCGCGACCATAAAAGCATCACGGCTGTTGTTAAACATCAGGACGTTGTCCTTGTATTTTTCATCCCAAAGAATGTCCCAGCTCTTGACCTCTTCTTTTACGACCTCTTTGTTGTAGATGATACCAACAGCTCCCCAGGAATAAGGAACAGAGTATTCGTTTGTGGGGTCGTAGGTTGGATTTTTGAAGTTGTCCATAATATTAGATTCAAAGAGGGGAATGTTTGAAAAATCAAGCTTTTCAACAAGACCTTCCTCAATAAGCCTTGCAACCATATAGTCAGAGGGGATAATTATGTCGTACTCCGCACCGCCGTTTTTAAGCTTGGCGTACATAGCCTCGTTGGAGTCGTATGTGCGGTATTTTATCTTAACGTTGTATCTTTCCTCAAACATCTTGTTGATGTCGATGCTGTCGTTTGAGCCTTCAGCCATATAAGGACCGCCCCAGTTGTAAACGATAAGGGTAGCGTCATATTTCTTTCCGCAACCTACCGAGCAAAAGAGCGAAACAATAACAAAAACAGAGAGAATAAGCGAAACTATTTTTTTCATTTTTCAAAACCTTTCGTGTTAAAATTACCGTTTCATTTCGGCCTTTTCTTTTCTGATAGCCGTAATGTTGGAAATAAGCAGGATAGCAAGCACCGCTACAAACAGCAGAGCCGACAGAGCATTAAGCGAGGGCGGAACCTGCTTTCTGAGCATGCTGTAGATGGTAACGGGCAGGGTCTGAAAATCGCTTCCGCTTGTAAAGTAGCTGATAATAAAATCGTCAAGCGAAAGGGTTACTGCCATAAGAAATCCCGAGAAGATGCCGGGCATAATTTCGGGAATGATAACCTTAAAAAATGCCTGCCTCGGCGTGCATCCTAAGTCCAGCGCCGCTTCAAACAGGTTGTTGTTGACCTGATAAAGCTTTGGCAGAACGTTAAGAATAACGTAGGGCAGATTAAAGGTTATGTGGGCGATAAGAACAGAGTAAAAGCCCTGCTGAATGCCGAAGATAGAGGAAAATGCAACAAAGAGAAGCATCATCGAGATACCCGTTACAACCTCAGGGTTTACCATCGGCAGATTTGTGACCCACATAATTGCGCTACGGCTTTTCTTTTTCATGCTGTAGATGCCTATTGCTGCCATAGTTCCGATAAGGGTAGCAATAACCGACGAAACCAAGGCGAGAATAAGGGTGTTGAAAAGCGAGGTCATAATAAGCTCGTCTTCAAAAAGCTCGATGTACCATTTAAGCGAAAAGCCCGAGAAATGCGATTTGCTCTTACTCTCGTTAAACGAGAAAACTATAAGAACAATAATAGGTGCGTAAAGGAACAGATAAACTAAACTAAGATAGATTTTTGAGAAGGCCTTTTTCATTACAGCATAACCTCCTCGTCGTCCTGATTCATAAATGCCATGCAGATAAGAATTATCAGCATAAGCACTAAAGAGAGCATAGAGCCAACGTGGAAGTTAGGCTCGCCGCCCATAAAATAGGTGTCGATAAGGTCGCCAATAAGCATATTTTTTGCTCCGCCGAGCTTTTGCGATATAACAAAGGTGGATGCGGCAGGAACAAAAACCATCGTAATTCCGTTTATAATTCCTGGAACGCTTAAGGGGAAGAGAACCCGCCTTAAAACGCTGGGAAAGCTGCAGCCTAAGTCCTGCGCCGCCTCGATAAGAGAGTTGTCGATCTTAACCATAATGTTGTAAAGCGGCAGGATCATAAAGGGCAGAAAGTTGTAGACCATACCGATAACAACTGCGCCCTCGGTGTTGATCATCTTAAGAGGCTCTGAAATAAGCCCTATTGACTCTAAAAAGTTGTTTATGATTCCGTTTCTCTCGAGCAGCGTCATCCAAGCGTATGTGCGAAGAAGAAAATTCATCCACATAGGCAGCATAATGAGCATTGTGAGGGTGCGCTGGGTAAGCCAGTTGCACCTTGAAATGATATATGCCATAGGATAACCAACTAAGAGACAGATAACCGTTGCAATAAGCGCTAGCTTTAAGGAGCGGGCAAAAACTCCCCAGTATTTCCCGATCTGACCGACCCACATAAGCGTAAAAGCGCCGCTGTCGTCGGTGAATGCGAAATAAAGCACAAAGCAGATGGGAATAACAATGAAAACAAGCGCCCAAACAATGTGAGGAATGGCAAGCGCCCTATTTTTCACTGTCTGCCACCTCCTCATCAGTTAAGACGGGGGTGATTTCGATCTTGTCAAAATCGAATTTGATTCCAATGTCGGTTGCAACCTGCTCGTCAATCTGGGAGTGGATGAGCCACTGGCGCTCAGCCATCCAGACGATGAGCTCGTTGTGCTTGCCCTTGTAGACAAGCGACTCTAAGTATGCCTTTGAATCGGCAATGTCCTCAGAAACGACCTCGATGTCCTGAGGATAAATTGTAAGCTGCACACGGGTGCCTTCGGGAAGAGATAGATTTTCTCTTTCAAAGGAGAAGCCGCAGAACTCAACCGTGTTCTCGCCCGTAACCTCGCCGTAAACCGTGTTTTTGTCGTCGGCAAAAAGCCTCTGCATAATGTGAATGTCGGCGGGGTCAACGCTAAGGCCCACTCTGTCGCCAACCTCTTGCTTAGCGGTAGAGTGAACAATGTAGTGATATCCGTCGCAGTCGACGGAGATCTCGTAGTGAACGCCCTTGAAAACGACCGACTCGACAATGCCGGTCTTCATACCCATAATGGCGGGGGAGAGCTTGATGTCCTCGGGGCGAATAACAACGTCAACGGGCTGCATGGGTGCAAAGCCCTTGTCAACGCAGGTAAAGTCGCAGCCTTGGAAACGGACAAGAAAGTCCTTTACCATAATGGCGTCTATAATATTGCTTTCGCCGATAAAGTCGGCAACGAAAGCGTTTTTAGGTTCGTTGTAAATGTCCTGCGGAGTTCCTATCTGCTGAATAACGCCGTCCTTCATAACAACAACGGTGTCGGACATTGTGAGAGCCTCTTCCTGATCGTGAGTAACGTAGATAAAGGTTATGTCAAGGCTCTGCTGAATTTTCTTAAGCTCAAGCTGCATTTCTTTTCTAAGCTTTAAGTCAAGGGCGCCGAGAGGCTCGTCAAGAAGCAGCACCTTGGGGTAATTTACAAGTGCTCTTGCAATAGCAACTCTCTGCTGCTGACCGCCCGAAAGCTGATTTACCTTGCGCTTGTCAAAACCCTTGAGGTTTACAAGCTCAAGCATTTTGGAAACACGCTTTTTAATTTCATCATTCGGCATTTTTTTAACTTTAAGTCCGAATGCAACATTCTCAAAAACGTTAAGATGGGGAAAAAGAGCGTACTTCTGGAAAACTGTGTTGATATTCCTCTTGTGCGGGGGAACAGAACTGCACTCTTTTCCGTCAAAATAAACCTCGCCGCTTTTGGCGTTCATAAAGCCGCCGATAATGCGAAGCGTGGTAGTTTTTCCACAGCCCGAGGGGCCGAGGAATGTAACAAACTCTTTGTCGCGGATAGACAGATTTATTCCGTCCAAAACCCTTTCGCCGTCGTATTCAAATACAACGTCTTTCAGTTCAATAATAGGGACACTTCCCATTTTGCATCCTCCCTTTGCGGTTTTTAACCGAGCGGACTTTCCCTCGGTCTTTCATTAGCTGTTTGCGCCAAAACTTTTCGGATAACGGCGCAATATCCTGCTAACCCATAGCTCTTTTGAAACCGCACCCCGCAAAAGGATTTTTATTTCACTCTTTTAAGGAAAAAAGAGCAAACAACGGAACTTGAAAGCTATGGTGCACTTGTTTTTGCATATAGACGCAAAATAACATTTTAAGTATAGTGGGAAAATGCAAAAAGGTCAATATCTTTTGCGAAAATTCTAAATAAAATTTTAAAAAATAAAGCTAAACTGTATTTTTATGCAAAATTCGCCCAAATCCTCCCAAAAACTCAAAAATCCTCCGCTATACATAATACTTTTGATAAAAAATGTAGGGAACGACCTATGTGTCGTTCCGTTTGCGGCGCTGTTTTGCGGCATGACACGCAGGTCGGTCCCTACAAAATTAATCCTAATAGTTGTATTTTTATTGTACTGTTATACAGTTTTAAATTAACTGCACAAAACAATAAAACCGCTCGGCGTGTGCCGAGCGGTTTTATGCTTTTGCGGTTGTGATTTTTTAGACTGCGTTTTTAAGACTGAACTTTTTAAGGCTTTGAGATTTCGCACATTGCTTTTGCAACTTCGGTGTCAAAACTGTTTTTGGAAATGTCGCCGATGGAGAGAATACCGCACAGACAGCCGTTTTCCGTAACGGGAACGCGCCGCACCTGCTGAGCTGCCATTGTTTTTGCTGCCTCCTCGACCTGCTGGTCGGGATTAGCGCAGACCGTGCTCTTGCTCATGCAGTTCGAAACGGGAATGTCGCAAACGTCCTTTGACTTGCAAACGCCGCGCGTGACGATATCTCGGTCGGTGATAACTCCGCACAACTTTCCGTCGCAGACAACGGGGAGAATACCGATGTCGTATTGCTGCATAAGCTCGGCGGCGTGCTGGAGAGTATCGCTCTCCTTAACGGTAATTAAGTTTTTGCTCATAATATCCTTGACAAGCATAAGGTGGCCTCCTAAGTGGATTATTTTCCCTTATTATTGCCGCCTTTTTGCCCGATTATTCCAAGATTTCTAAGTAAAATTTCCTTTCCCTTGTAGGCGTAGGCTCGCTCGCTAATGTCGTCTACGTTTTGCTCGCTTAGAACCGGCATCTGCGAGAGGTAAAACTCGTCTATATATGTGTCCTCGGCCTGCTTATTCATAGGGCAGTAGATCGAACAGTTGTCGCACCCCCATACAAGTCCGTTTTCAGAAATTAAATCGACCTGCCTTTCGGTAAGCGCACCCTTTTTCTGCGTGATGTGCGAAACACAGCTTTCCTTTTCCAAGAGATAGACCTGCCCGTCAGAAATTTTGAGGGCGCCGCCCGCGCAGGCGTTAAGGCACTCTCCACACCCTAAACAAAAACCAAGCGGGGAAGAATATGAGTCAAATTCTAAATCTGTGACTATCTCGCCGATAAAACAAAACGAGCCGTACTTTCTGTGAATGATAAGCGAGTTTTTACCCAGATACCCAAGGCCGCTTAGGTAAGCTGCCTGCGTTTCGTGAATAGGGGAGTTGTCGCAAAACGAAACAAACGTATTTTTCGGAAAAAGCTCTGAAAGCTCTGAGCAGACCGCCGAGAGCTTGTTTTGAATAATTGTGTGGTAATCTAAGCCTATGCAGTAAAGCGAGAGGTTGCGCTTTTTCGGAGCGGGAGTTTTGTACGGGAACAAAAATGTTATAACACTCTTGGCGTTTTCCGGAATCAAACAAGCGTTTCTCGTTTTAAAAGGCTCGGAAAGAGCATCAAAACGGCAAAAACCGTATATGTTTAAGCCGTGTTTTTCAAAAAATTTACTGATTTTGCCCTTCATAACACCTTTCCCTTCAATTTTTTCTATAAAATAAGTATATATTATTTAAAAGCTTCTTGCAACTAAAAAAAATATGTGTTAAAATATTATTAAATATAATTACTCGCACAAGATATAGGGGGTACTAGTTATGATGAAAATGGTTATCGCAGTTGTCAATAGTGATGACAGCAACGCCGTAATGCGCGCACTTACTAAAAACGGTTACTCTGCAACAAAGCTTGCAACGACCGGCGGATTTCTTATGATGGGTAACACCACCTTCCTCATCGGTATCGACGAGGATAAGGTTGACGATGTTATTTCCCTCATCTCTTCCCACAGTAAGAAGAGAAAGCAGGTTATGCCCGCCGCCACAAGCTACGGTGTAGGTATGTATGATCCCCTGCCTATAGAGGTCACAGTCGGCGGCGCTTCCATCTTTGTTATGGATATTGAACGCTTTGAAAAGGTTTAATCGGTAAAATGGCTGAGCCACAGCTTATCGGTAAAGAGGGAGCAATAGAGTCTGTTTCTGCTGCTGTAAAAAGCGGCAGGCTTTCTCACGCTCTTGTTTTGTCGGGCGCAAAGGGTATAGGTAAATCGACCTTTGCCGATTACCTTTGTAAAATGCTTTTATGCGAAAACGGCGGCGAGCCGTGCGGTGCATGCCCCGCCTGTCTGAAAATATCTAAAAATATCCACCCCGATGTTTTTAAAATTTACCCCGCGGGCAAGTCCGAAACTATAGGCGTTAAGGAAATTGCGCCTTTAAAAACCAATCTTTTTGTAAAGCCTAACGACGCAGATAAAAAGATCTTTATAATCTATAATGCCGAGCGTATGAACCGATTTGCCCAAAACTCAATTCTTAAAATGATCGAGGAGCCGCCCGAGGATAGCTTTTTTATCCTAACCTGCCAAAATAGTCAGGCACTTCTTCCCACTGTTCGCTCGAGGGTTACCGAGATTTCGCTCACCCCTGCCGCAAAGAACGAGGTAGAGAAAGAGGTTTTAAAAAGATTTCCCGAAATTTCTAAGGAAAAGGCAGAGCGCGCTGCTCTCCTTGCGGGCGGGAATATCGGCGTAGCCCTTGAAATTGCAGAGGGCAAAGAGCTTTCCGAGCTTTACGAGGCTATAGAGCGCATTGCAAATGCAATCTGCGATAAAGACAGGGCCTTGCTTTGCCTAGAGCTTGGAAAATTTTCAAAGAAAAAGGAAGCGGCATTAAGACTTGCAGAGCTTATGCTGCTGCTTTTCAGAGATGTTTGCGCCGCTCTTGCAGGCGCAAAAGAACGCCTCAGCGGCTGCGACGAGGCGGTTAAATGCTTGTCAAAGTATCTTTCGGTGCGCGCGGCGCTCGAGGGAGTAGACGAGTGTCAGAAATTTATTTCTGCAGTAAATGGAAATGCAAATCTCGCGCTGGCGCTGGCTTCGCTCGAAATTCGTTTGGGCGAAATAGCGCGGCGGTAAATAATAGATAGGAAGGTTTTTGTTTTTATGACTACGGTAATCGGCATCCGTTTCAAAGACGGAGGCAAGGTGTACTACTTTGACCCTAAGGATTTTGCACCAAAGCTTAATCAATATGTGATAGTTGAGACCGCCCGAGGCCTTGAGTGCGGAACTGTCGCAATGGAAAAGGGTGAGGTCGAGGATAGCGCGGTCGTATCTCCCTTAAAGCAGGTCGTAAGGCTTGCAACAGAAAAGGATATTGCCCAGCTTGAGAAAAACCGCCAAAAAGAAAAAGAGGCATTTGATATATGCTCTGAAAAGATCTTGGCGCACAACCTTGAAATGAAGCTTGTTGACGTTGAGGTTGCCTTTGATAACAGTAAGATCCTCTTTTACTTTACTGCCGACGGTAGAATTGATTTCAGAGAGCTTGTTAAGGACCTTGCTTCTGTTTTCAGAACAAGGATAGAGCTTCGCCAGATAGGCGTGCGTGACGAGTCTAAGATGCTCGGTGGCCTCGGCGTTTGCGGCAGGCCTTTCTGCTGCTCATCCTTCCTTTCGGATTTTCAGCCGGTTTCAATCAAAATGGCAAAGGATCAGGGACTTTCTTTAAACCTTGCCAAGATTTCGGGCACCTGCGGCAGACTTATGTGCTGCCTTAAATATGAGCAGTCGGTCTACGATGAGCTTTTAAAGATCACCCCCAGAGTCGGCAGCTACGTTTCAACCCGTGACGGTAAGGGAACTGTCTGCGACGTAAACGTCTTAAAAGGCGAACTGAGAGTGCGCCTTGACTCTAATGATGAGCATACAACTATTGTGAGCGCAAACCGCGATGATGTCCGCCTTATCCGCTCTCCTAAGCCAAAAAAGGAGGACGGGGAGGAAGAGCTTAACATTAAAGAGAATGATTAACATAAAAAATATGTTGATTTTTGAAAAGCGGTGTGATAGAATATAAGCACAAAAGCAATTATGCTTTGAGGAGGTGTATATCATGGCATACAAAATTACTGATGAGTGCCTCGGCTGCGGCTCTTGCGCAGGTGAGTGCCCCGTAGAAGCAATCTCTGAGGGTGAGGGAAAATACGTTATCGATCAGGATACCTGCATCGAGTGCGGCGCTTGCGTTGCAACCTGCCCCGTTTCTGCTATCGTTGAGGACTAACAGAAAAAATACTTAAAAACGGGCTCCTGCCGTGTGGCAGGAGCCCGTTTGCTTTGTATCACCTTGCCCTTGAAAAATGAATAAGTGTATGATACAATTAATTATATATTTGATTTTTAAAAGGTGAAAAGATGAAAAGGCTCATTTTGGCATCGGCGTCGCCGAGAAGAAAAGAAATATTTGAGCAGCTGGGGCTGTCTTTTGAGATAAAGCCCTCATCAAAAGAGCCGCCAATGAAAGACGGCGAGGATGTAAAAGAGGCTGTTTTAAATTCGGCTCGCACAAAGGCAGAGGATATTTTTGAAGGTGATCCCGATGCCGTCGTTGTCGGTGCGGATACCGTTGTTGTGCTCGATTCAAAGGCTCTCGGCAAACCCAAGGACCAAGAGGACGCTAAAAATATGCTGAGAACTCTCTCGGGTAGGACTCACGAGGTGCTAACGGGGGTTTTCGTTTGCTCAAAGGACACCAAAAAGGGCTTTGTTGCCTCTACAAAGGTTGAGTTTTACAAGCTTTCTGATGAGGAAATAGACTGGTATGTAAAAACGGGCGAACCTATGGATAAAGCGGGCTCTTACGGCATTCAACGCAAGGGTGTGCGTTTTGTAAAGGGTATCGTCGGCGATTACTTTAACGTTGTCGGCTTTCCTGCCGCCGAGTTTATTAGGACCTTTTCTGAGGAACTGAAAAATGACTAAATTTATCTTAAATGAGTTTACCTCGCCGAGCTTCAATCTTGCGCTTGAGGAATACCTTTTAAACAACTTTACAGAGGGCGAGATCATAATGCTTTGGCGCAATGAGCCGTCTGTTATAATCGGTAAAAACCAGAACGCCTACGCTGAGATTGATAGCGAGTATGTAAAGCAAAACAACATTACAGTTGTAAGAAGGGTTACGGGCGGCGGAGCGGTCTTTCACGATCTTGGCAATATAAATTACACCTTGATTTCAGACTATAAAAATGAGAGCTTCGGCGATTTCAGCCGACTTGCTGCACCCATTTGCGAGTTTCTTTCGCAGTTTGGTGTCTCTGCCGCGCTTTCGGGCAGAAATGACATTACAGTAAACGGTGCGAAAATTTCGGGCACGGCACAGACTGTAAAAAACGGTAGAAATCTCGCGCACGGAACGCTGCTTTATGATGCCGACATTTCGGCGCTTTCAAAGGCTCTGCGCCCAAATATTAAAAAGCTCGAAGATAAGGCGGTGCGCTCCGTAAAAAGCAGGGTAACCAACGTCAAGGAGCTTTGCAAAAGTGCCCTCACGGCCGAGCAGTTTATGAAAGCGCTTGCTGACTACTTTTTGAGCCGTAAAGATTGCAAGCTTTACACCTTATCTGGCGCCGATATTGGTGCGGCAAAAAAGATAGAGCAGGAAAAGCACTCAAAATGGGAGTGGAACTTCGGCTTTTCGCCCGACTTTTCGCTCAAAACCGAGAAGAAATATCCCTTTGGCATAGTCGAGTGCCACTTAAATACCCACGACGGCAGAATTTGCGACATTCGCTTTTTTGGTGACTTTTTCGGCGTTAAGAGCATAGACGCTCTTGAAGCAGAGCTTAAAGACGCAAAATTTGAAAGAGAAGAAATTTTGACCCGCCTTAAAAACATAACCGTTTCGGATCATATTGGCGGAATAAATGAGAATGAGCTTGCCGACCTTATTTTGTCGGCAGAATAAAAGGAGAGGGAGATCATGGCAGATTTTTACATTGAGCTTGCAGAAAAAACAGTAAATATCCAAAGTAGTTCTCCCTTTGCAGAAAAGTTTTGTGCTGATTATTTAACCCAGAAAACCGATGCTGATATATTTGCAAAGGCGGAGCGCGACGAGGTTTTGAGGGAAATAGAGGAAGCAGAGGTCAGAACGACCTTTGACTACGCTGAAATCCTCTGTATTTACCGCCATATTGCCGAAAAGCTGCCGCTTTTTGACAGGTTTGTAATGCACGGCGCCGCTGTAAAGTGCGGCGAGAGCGCTTATATTTTTACCGCTCCGAGCGGAACGGGAAAAACAACACACCTAAGGCTGTGGCAAGAATATCTCGGCGACAGCGTTTGCGTCATAAACGGCGACAAACCGATTTTGAAAATTGAAAGTGATGAGGTTACCGCCTACGGAACGGCCTGGAAAGGCAAAGAAGGGCTGGGCAGCAACACAAGCGCCCCTTTAAAAGCAATCTGCATTTTAAAAAGGGGAAAAGAAAACAAAATATACAAGGTTGATCCCAAGGAGTATTTCGCCGTTTTATTAAATCAGATCTATCTGCCGATAAATGAAGAGGCTGCAAAGAAAAATCTTGAGCTTTTCTCAAGGCTTGTAAATCTTGTGCCTGTGTACGTTTTGGAATGTGATATATCAGAGCACGCCGTTAAAACCTCGTTTGAGGCTTTAACCGGGCAGAAATTTAAGAATAGAGGTAACAATAATGAAAATTAAAAAAGGCTTTGTTATGCAAAAAATAGGGGATACAACAGTCGTTGTCAGCACAGGCGAGCTTAGCCGCGAGTTTCACGGAATGATCGAACTTAATCAGACCGCTGCTGATATATGGAGCTACTTTGCTGATGGTTTGAGTCAGGAAGAGGCTGCAAAAAAGCTTTCTGAGGAGTACGGAATTTCTTTAGAAAAGGCGCAGGAAGATATAGCGAAAATAGCAAACAAAATGCTTCAGGCGGGAGTTTTTGAAGATGAATGAGCAGCTTTCTGCCGAGCAGGTCTTAAAGGAAAAAGGCTTTTTTGTGACCACCACAAGCGGCGTCAGTATGTTGCCGCTTTTTAGCGATAGGCGCGACAGAATTGTTATAAGGCCTGTCGCCGACAGACTTAAAAAATACGATGTTCCGCTTTACCGCAGGGGAGAAAGCCTTGTGCTTCACCGCGTTATCGGGGTAAGGGAAAACCACTACATAATCCGCGGCGACAACTGCATCGAGCGCGAAACAGTCAAAGACGAGCAGATCGTAGGAGTTCTTTGCGAGTTTTACCGCAAGGACAAGCACTACACCGTAAATGATTTTAGTTATCGGCTCTATTCAAGGCTGTGGGTTTTCATAAGTCCTGCGCTGATTGCGTTTAAAAAAGCAAGGTCATTTTTAAGCAGAATTTATCACAAAATAATAAAAAAATAAGCTTCGGAAAAATCCCGAAGCTTATTTTTTATTTAAAGGTTTATAATTTTTCAATAATGGCTTCAATCTGATTTGTGAGTTCCTCAACGCTTCCGTTGTTGAAAGCGAAATAGTCGGCTATTGAGATAGGGCCGCCCTTTTCAAGCTTTTCTATTTCAGCCCAGTCGCGACTCTCAGCCTCGGCGTTGGTAAGGGGGCGTACGACCCTTGTTGTAAGCCTTTCGTAACGGATAGCTCTGTCGGCAACGATTGCAATAACCTTTATGTCATCACCGAAATGCTCCTTTAAGCATTTGTATTCCGACCAGGAATAAAGACCGTCGAGAATAGCATTGCCGTTCTGAGCGGCTTTTTCTATAGAGGGGAGCAGAATCTTTGCAAAAGCGGCAGGTCCGTGCTCTCTGCGAAGCTCTTCACGGATAGCCCTTTCGTTTTTCTCGTTCTTTTCAAGACCTCTTTTTGCAAGCTCGTCCATGGTAACTCCGCCGAAATAAATTCGGTTCCAGCCACGACTTACGAACATATCGCATACAACGCTTTTTCCGCAGCCGCACATTCCAACAAGCGCAACTATTTTATTCTTAGCCATACCTTTTCTCCTTTTAAAGAGTCTTAGATTGGAACTAAAGAGCAACTACGCGGTCGGCAAGGCTATCTATGTCCTCACTGTCGTGTGTGACCATAATCACAAGGTGATCCTTTGCTGCCTCGCTCACCAGCGAGGAGAGCTTTTTGCGGTTTTCCTCGTCAAGACCCGTAAAGGCCTCGTCAAGCAGCAGAATGTCAGGCTCAACTGCTATTGCTCTTGCAAAAGCGACCCGCCGCTTCATTCCTCCGCTCAAATTAGGTATCTGCTCGTTTTCGTTTCCTTCAAGTCCGACAAGCTTAAGAAGCTCAAAAGCTCTAGCCTTTCTCTCAGCGCTTTTCTTGTTTAGAACGCAGGCGACGTTCTCCCAAGCGGAAAGCCAGGGCAGAAGCCTGTCCTCCTGAAACATAAAGGAAACAGTTCCACTTAATAGTATATCACCACTTTGGGATTTTTCAAGTCCCGAAATAATTCTCAGCAGGGTGGTTTTTCCGCATCCCGAGGCTCCGCTTATGCAAACGACGCCTTTTTCGCCGAAATCATACGAAAAATTCTCTAAAACTTTTTTTTCGCCAAAGGATTTTGAAATGCCTGTGAGTTTAAGCATTTTTGCCACCGCCCCTCAAAATCTTTTGCGAAAGCTTTTTAAGCAGCCACATAAACGCCTTTTCCATTATGATGCTCAAAACAATTATAACTACGGTGAGGGCAAAAAGGTCAACCGTTTCGATGTAGATCTTAGCGTTGTAGATCTCAAGCCCCAAGGTGCTGCCGGGCAGCGCTATAACCTCGGCGGCAATTCCCGCCTTCCAGGCAAAGCCGAGGCCAACACTGCAGGCCGCCACAAAATAGGGCATAAGCGAAGGAATGTATATAAGCCGCACCTTTTTGATAAAGGAAAACTTATAGACCTTTGCCATTTCAATAAGGCCCTTGTCCATATTCTCAAAGCCTTCGGAAAGATTTGAGTAAACAAGCGGCACAACCATCAGAAAGGCGATAAAGGATACGACCCCATTTTTGAGCCAGAACAGAGCAAGCACTATAAACGAGGCAACGGGAGTCGCCTTTATAAGCTTTAAAATCGGAGAAAACAATAGGTTTATAAATTTAAACCGAGCGGTCAGAGCCGCAAGAGGAATGGAAACTATGAGCGCAGCAACAAATCCGAATAAGACGTGGAAAATCGAGTTTGCACAGTTTTTCCAAAACTCCAAGGTCGCGGCAAGCTCAAAGACCCGCTTGAATGTGCTTAAGGGGGAGGCAAAAATTATGTCGCTCCCGATTATCATATAGACTATCTGCCAAACAAATAGCCAGAACACAAGCGCTAAAGCGAGCCGCGCGGGCTTTGGGATTTTGTTTGTAAGCTTATTTAGCATAGTAGAAATCATCGCCGGGAACAGCTCCGCCGATAGATGCGGGGTTGGCGGTGTAAAGTACGTTTAAGTATTTGGAAACGCTTTCTTTCATCTTGGCACCGTCCATATAAACAATGTTGCAGTAGGGGAGAGCCTTTGAAACAACAGCGGCATCCATGATCGAGAATTTCTCGGCAAGCTCTGCGGTTTCGTCAAGCTCTTCGTTTGCGCTGTAGGTCGATGCGGAGTATTCGTTAAGGAAAGCGTCAACAACGGCCTTGTTTTCATTAAGAAAATCGTTTCTTACGATAAGGCAGCCCATAACAAGCTCACTGCCCTCGCCGATCTTTGCCCACTCGGCAGATAGATCAAGAGCGATCTTAACCTTGTCGTTCTTGGTTGTAACCTGAGTTACAAAGGCTGAGGAAGCATAGCAATTTTTGCCTCACCGGAGATAACGAGTGCGGCAAGTTCGGAGTGTTCGCCCTTGTACTCAACGGTAACATCCTCGCCGACCTTAAGGCCGTTCTTCTCAAGAATGTAGTTTAAAGCGTATTCGGGGGTTGAGCCTTTGCCTGTTGCGTAGATGGTCTTGCCCTTAAGGTCAGCAACTGAGGTAATTTCCTCGCCATTTGTTAAAATCGAAAGAACACCGAGGGTGTTGACCGCGATAATACTTACATTCTTTTCGGTCTTCTTGTAAAGTGTTGCGGCAAGGTTTGTCGGAACAGCCGCAATGTCGATAGACTTGTTTACAATGTTGGGAACAAGCTGGTCAGCAGCCGAAAAAACCTCAAACTTGTAATCGTTTGCGGCGTTTCCGTTGTTGTTGTCGTCCATAAGCTTGAGCATACCGAGAGCGGTAGGTCCCTTAAGAACAGCAACGTTGACCTTGGTCTTGGGCTCCTGCGATGCGATAGCAGAGGAAGCGCCTCCCTTGTCCTGTGTGCAGCCTGCGATGCAGAGTGAAAGCATGGCGGCAGCAAGAATTAAAGAAATGGTTTTTAAAAATTTGTTTTTCATAAATTAGTCCTCCTAATATATTTCTTCGAGGCTATTATACAATGAAGAAATATAAAAGTATGTTGTAATTCCAACAAAATTAAAAATTATTCTTCTCTCCACGCCTTGCAGACGTCGACCCATGCATCAAAGCGTGAAAACCGTTCAAGCTCGGGCAGAGAGAGCTCTATTGCGCTGTTGCTGCTGCCGCAGGCGGGGAAGACCGTTTCAAATCTTTTTAGGGACTCGTCGAGGTAGACCTTAACGCCGTCGTTTATCGCAAAGGGGCAAACTCCGCCGACAGCGTGCCCGATCTTTGCCTCAACATCGTCAAAGGAGAGCATTTTCGCCTTTACTCCAAAGGTTTCCTTAAAAGAGTGGTTGTCAATTTTGGCATCGCCCGCCGCAACGACTAAAATTGCGCCGTCGCCGACCGCAAATGAGAGCGTTTTTGCAATTCGCTTGCCCTCACAGCCAAGGGCCTGCGCCGCCAGCTCAACGGTAGCGCTCGACTCAGAAAGCTCAATAATTCTTCCGTCGGCATTAAAACCCTTTAAATATCCTCGTACCTTTGAAATAGACATAAAATGCATCCTTTCGGTTTTATTCTTTTATTTTCTCACGGAAATAATCCGATTTCATAACAAATCTCAAAACTCTTTCGGCGCTTTCTCTGACTCGCTCACGGCTGAGAACACCGTCACTTATTGCCTTGCAGATTGCATCGGGGTTGCCTTGACTCATCTTAAGATCGTGACCCGCCGCAGTTTCTTTAACGTGGTCTGAATCGTTAAGCCAGTCGGTAACAAAAATGCCGTCGTATCCCCACTCATCGCGGGGAACAAGGGTTATCAGTTCGTGCTTTTCGCAGACCTTTGTGTTGTTTAGGTGGTTGTATGAGGTCATTATGGCGTGCGGGTTTGCCTCCTTGATAACTATCTCAAAGCCTTTCAGATAAATTTCGCGCAAAGCCCTTACAGAAACGCGGCTGTTGGATTTAAGCCGCTCGTACTCGCAGTTGTTGGCGGCGTAGTGCTTCGCCATTGAGGAAATTCCCTCACCCTGCATACCAATAACAACTGCAGCGGCGAATTTACCGCTCAGCAGCGGGTCCTCGCTGTAATATTCAAAGTTTCTGCCGCAGCGAATGTCGCGGTGAATGTTAAGTCCGGGGCCTAAAATGCAGTCGACCTCGTGGTGTTTGGCCTCATAAGCCATTGCGGCGCCCATTTCCTCCGCGAGAGCGGTGTTCCAGCTTGATGCCAAAAGCGTTCCGCTCGGGAAAGAAAGCGCCTCAGTTCTAAGCCTGAGTCCTGCAGGTCCGTCGGCGGTCTGAACGGGGTAGACGCCTCTGTCAAAAAGGGGAGAGGTGGTTCCCGTTGTTCCCGTAGCTGTGCGGTTTGAAAAGTTGCCCGAAATTAAGAGGGCAAGCTCATAGTCAGAAAGCTGGTCTAAAAATGCAGGCATAAGAGAAGCGTCATTGTAGACCTCAGAGAGCTGTATACCCCTCTTTTCGCATTCTACTTCGGTTATTATCTCAAAACTTTCTGCGTCAAATTCGCTCTGGTCAATTTCCTTAACAACAAGCGAACTGCCCGCATTTGATGCGGCAGAGCTGCTGCGCTCTATTGTAAAGTAATCTATGTCGGGGAAATCCCAGCCCGCCGAAACGAGCTTTAAGTAGCTCTCGCCTTGCGGCAGGGTTATTTTAATGGGGTCGGACAAAACAAAGTTAAATTCGCCCTTGTTGCAGGTAGCTTTTAAGGGAATATCCTCAACGCTCTGTCCAACGTTTGAAACAAACACCGCCATAACGCTGTTAAGGTTTACAGCTTTACGGCTGTTGGAATATCTGAAACGAAGCTCGTAAACTCCCGCCGCTTCGGCGTTTAGCTTGTATGTGGCAAATTTGCCGGGAACTGCCATGTTTGAAAGGTAGCCGCCTCGGCTGTTTTGCTTGTCGCAAAAGCTTTTTGCCAAAACCATAAAGGCGCACTCGTAAAATCTTTCGGCTTCAATGGTGGTAACGCCGTCTTTTAAAACCTTTGTAATATGAATGATCTTTTGGGTGTTAAGCCCCTTTATCGAAACAAGGTCGCAAACCGCTTTGATGGTAAGGGTCGCCTTTCCAATGGGAAATATAAGGTTAGATAGTTCGATCGCGCCGTCCTCGGAAACCGAGATTCCCGATAGGTCGATACGGCTTTTGTCTGAGTAAATTTCAATAAGACTTTCGGCGCTCTTTCCCGCAAGCGCCTTGTCAATAAATATCTTTAGATTGTAGCCGCCCGATGCGCAGAAGATAAGTCTGTACTCGGCGCTCTCGCCCTTT
This sequence comes from Oscillospiraceae bacterium, assembly GCA_017461245.1. Lineage (GTDB taxonomy): Bacteria > Bacillota > Clostridia > Oscillospirales > Ruminococcaceae > SIG578. The sequence goes on along the minus strand of JAFTYW010000036.1, from coordinate 61,839 downwards.
TTAAGCGCATCAATATTACCGTCGCAGTAAGCAAAAAGCAAGGCGTCGATCTCCTGCGGCTCGATGCCTATCCGCACGCCCTCAAGAACATCAACGGGGATGGTCTCGAGCTTTTCTGTTTCGCCGTTTCCTAAAAGCCTTTGAGGCAGAGCGGTAGGGATATTGTGGCATTGTTCCACTATCTTAAGCGTTTCAAGAGTAAAGCCGCCAACGCAGTTTTCCTTGGCGTTTTTAACAGAGTTTCCTATATAAAGAGAGTATTCTCCTGCCTCTAAAACCCAGCAATCCTTGTGACCTGTAATTCCCGTGTCGTCAAAGCTTGCAAGCTTGTCCTTTGAAACGGTAAAACAAACAGTTCGGCTCTCGCTCGGGGCAAGAAGGTTTGTCTTTTCAAATGCGCAAAGATTCATCAGAGGTTTGTAAAGCTTTGCTCCTTTACATACATCGGGCGCTCTGAAATAGAGCTGAACAGTTTCTTTTCCCGCCACTTTGCCTGTGTTTGTAACGTTTGCGGAAACAAAGATGCTTTCGCCCTCGTCTTTAAAGCAGAAATTGTCTATTTTAAAGGTGGTGTAAGAAAGGCCAAAGCCAAAGGGAAAGCGCACCTTTTTGTCTGCACCCTCAAAGGTTTCAAAATAGCGGTAACCGACGTAGATGTCCTCAAAATAGTCCTGCAAAGTTCCACCACGGTTTTGCCCAAAGTGCTGACTGCTTGGATAATCGAAATAGTCGAATGCAACCGTGCTTGTAAGCTTGCCCGAGGGATTTACCTTTCCCGATAGAACGTCGGCAACAGCGGGAATTGCGCTGTTTGCAAGCATATTTACGTATAATACCGATTTAATATTGTATTTGTCTATAAAGGAAAAATCAATAATTCCCGTTGTGTTTAAAATGACGGTTACGTCAGAAAAAACCGAGGTAACGGCTTTAAAAAGTTCCTCTTCCTCGTCGGAAAGGTAAAAGTCGCCCTTGGTAAGTAGGGTGTCCTCGTTTTCGCCCGCCGATCTGCCGATAATGATGATCGCCTTGTTTGCGCCGCTTTTAAGCGCGCTATCTATGTCACTTTTATCAATCGGCATTTCGGGGGTGGAGTGCATTCCGCTGCCCCAAACTCCGTAGTTGGGAATGGGGTTTTCACCCGCCCATTTTTTGTATTTCTCAGCAAGGGGTGTATGTATTTTAATGTCCGAAGCCTCAAGAGCAGTTATAAGGGTGAGGTTTTGCTCGGCGGTGATGCTTGCAGAGCCCGTTCCGCTCTTAATAGTATCAACCTGCGTTCTGCCAAAAACTGCAATTTTGTCATTTTTTGAGTAGGGCAGAACGTCCCACTCGTTTTTAAGCAGAACAAAGCCCTCCTCTGAAACCCTGCGAATAAGGCTTCTGCGCTCAGCAGCCTCTGAAAGATAAGAATAGTCTTTTTTCATTTTGATTTCCCTTTCCCTTTCATGAGAGTGGTTTAATCAAATAATAAGATTAAAAATGCTTTTCTTCAAGAAAAAAACAATGCATTTTCGGACAAAAAGTGCAAAATCTATAAATAAAATATACCATAATGTTTCTACAGGTCAAATAAACATAACCCATTCTTATCTAAATGGGGTCCTCACTGGGCAAATACTAAAAATTGGTTGTCCTTGTAAAAAAGGATGCCCTATGACTGTAAAAGCATAGAGCATCCTCTTGTATATTTGTTTTATTTGTAATGCGCAATGATGATATATTTATCGTTAATTAATTCCACTTCAATTTTAACATTGTTAAATAGTATTTCGCCTTCAAACTTGTAGTCATAAGTAATTATAAAATGAGTACTGTCAATTTTGGTATATCCTTTATATTCTGCCCAAGGAGATGGACCTCCCCAGCCATCAGGAGCAGTGAGACTAAGGGTGTTTTTTGTTTTGTTATAAGAACATTCATACATATTGGCAATGATTTTGCCATCAAGAGTGGAATAATCCCATGTGTAACCGAAATGTTCTAAAGTGAATTTGTCAAAATCTCTTATATCAAAGGTCATACACGTTTCATAATCGCCGTACTCTCCCTTAATTTCTTTTATATCTATTGGTTCAACTAGGCGTCCTCTGCTATGATCGATGAGTGCAGATAAAGCTTCTAAGGATGTTATGTTGGATAATTCATTTGTAGAATTAAAATATGAATTAAACTTAATTACTGTCTTTGTATACTCCTCAAAGAGACTGTCTAGAGAAAGTTGTGCGATTTCGCGCTTTTCGGAATTAGAACATTTTTTACATGTTCTTGTTTCTTGTCCCTTTGCGGTATAAGACGGCGCGGCAGTTTGCTTCCATTCGTTATATTCATGACCTGTTGCGGCGATTTTCTCGGTATAGGAATGACCGCAATGGCATGTAAAAGTTTTCAAACCACTTTTGTCGCAGGTAGCATCTACTGTTATTAATGAACTGTAATTATGCTTGTGGTCAGGGATTATTGTTTCTGTGGGTTTGCTTGTTGCAGTAGGTTTTTTGCTTTCTGTAGTGTTTGATGTAGTATCTGTTTCTTTTTCGGAAGAAGTGTTTTTATCTTGATTTGATGTTAACTCCGAAGAGGTGACGGTAGTAGTAGGTTTTTTGCTCTCTGTAGAGCTTGATGAAGTACCTGTTTCTTTTTCGGAAGAAGTGTTTTTATCTTGATTTGATGTTAACTCCGAAGAGGTGATGGTAGCAGTGGGCTTTTTGTTTTCGGTTGTTTCTATTTTATTATATTCTTTAACTTGGGTTTTAATTTCAATTTTTAAATCTTCTGCTTTTTGTTGTGCTGCTGAAACAGCTTTTGTTAAAATGTTATTATTAGCGTCATCTTGTTGTTCGGTGATTTCAAAAAGTACAGTAACATTTTTTTCAATAAATCCGTTCATATGCGCTTGTTCAAGAATGTTTTCAATTACGACTTCCACAGACTTATTTTTAAAATCTATGTTTTCGGAGAAGGTTTCAGCGTCGTCATTAATTGGTTCGACTGCCAAAACGTTATTGTCTGCATCAAGATATAGTTTAAACTGTGGATTAATACTGACAAGCAGGACAGAAGTGTAATTTTTAGGTTTAACAGATATTTCGCTTTGCGTTGTGATGCTTGAATCTGTGTTTTTGTTGCTGCAAGCAGAAAGTGTAAAAACAAGAATTGCAACTAGCAAGACTGAGATTATTTTTCTCATTTTAACATCTCCTATAAACAAAAAAGTGTGTGCAACCGAAGTTGCACACACCAAAAAATGCACGACTTCGATTTGCTACCACACAAAAAATCATTCACATATAATACCATAGAAGTACAAGCAAAAATTTGAAGCCTGCATTTTTGTCAAAATTGACAGACTTCTACAGTATAAAATATGTGCAGTTTTAAGTATGGTATTCGCAGTATAACACAAAAAAAGAATTTTATCAATTGTTTTGTGTTTTTTATTAACAAAAATAATTATTTAACCCCGCTCGGTGTATTGCCGAGCGGGGCTTTAATTTGGGTATTTTTATTAGAAAACTTTTTAGGAAGCCTTTTTTGCAAAGGAATTGTCAACAACGTCGCTAAAGTCTGCGCGCTTTTCAAGCTCGCCCGCAGAGGTCATAACGTCTTGAAGTCTGTTAAATGCCTCCTCCTTCATAACGGGGGTGTCGCACCAGGCGTCAATGTCAATGTAGCGCTGAATTGATGAGGTCAGTAATCCTAACTCGGTGTCGGGGAAGGCGGGTGCAACAACTTCGGCGATTTCGGCCGCAGTATGCTCGGCGCACCACTTTTCGCCCTTGGCAACTGCGTTGGCAAATGACTGAACTGTGTCGGGGTTTTCCTCGATAAACTTTTTGCTTGTAAAGTAGGCGGTGTAGGGAATCTCGCCCGCCTCGTCGCCGACCGCTGCCACAACGTAGCCCTTGCCCTCGCTTTCAAGCATAGAGCCCGTAGGCTCAAAAGCGGTAACGTAGTCGCCTGTGCCTGCAACGAACGCGCTTGTCATCATGGCAAACTGAACGCTGTTGTCAAGGTAAACGCCGTTTTGGGTATCAATGCCGTTCTGCTTTAAAACGTATTCAAATGTCCTGTAGGGAACGCCGCCCTTTCTGCCGGGCAGAATATGAGCGCCCGCAAGGTCGGTCCACTTAAAATCGTCGTTTTTCTCTCGCGAAATTAAGAAAGAGCCGTCGCGCTGGGTCATCTGGGCAAAGACCTTTAAGTAGTTATCCCTGCCCTCGTTGTAAACGTAGATTGCCGCTTCGGGACCTGCAAAGCCAATGTCGACCTGCCCCGAGAGTACGGCGGCGGCAACGGCATCGGCACCTTGACCGGTTGAAAGCTCAATTTCTAAGCCCTCCTCCTCAAAAAAGCCAAGCTCAATGGCGGCGTACTGCGGAGAGTAGAAAACCGAGTGTGTAACCTCGCTTAAAGTAATCTTTTTAAGCCCTTCCTCGTCATTTTTGCAGGAGCAGAAACAGATGATGGGAAGGCAGACTGCAAGCATAAGTGCGGTAGCCTTTAAAACTTTTTTAAGCATAAAAAGTCTCCTTTTTTAGTGATTTCCTTATATCAAATGCAAAAAGGAGCTTTTTTGTTACAGTTATCTGTGATTTATATATTTTAGGGCAAGCTTTTGGGTTATAACTATGACCTCGTAAAGAATTGCGGCGGCAGCAGCGAGAATTAAAACGCTTGCCATAACAAGATCCATTTTAAATACCTGACCGCCGTAGACTATGAGGTAGCCGAGACCTGCTTTTGAAACAAGAAACTCTCCCGCTATAACGCCGACAAGCGAAAGACCGATGTTTATTTTAAGCGAGTTAAACAGCGTTTCGATGTTGTAGGGAAGAACGATTTTTGTAAAAATTTGAAGTCTGTTTGCCTTAAAGGTCTCAAGCATTCTGATAAGCTCTTTGTCGGTGTTATTAAAGCCGTTGAGCATCTCAAGAACGGTAACTATCATCGAAATTGCAAGCGCCATAAAGATGATTGCTCGCGTTCCTGCGCCCGCCCAGATTATGATAACGGGTCCGAGTGCAATTTTGGGCAGACTGTTAAGGATAACGAGATACGGTTCGCTTACCTTTGACAAAAAAGGCGACCACCATAGTAAGACCGCTAAAAAACAGCCGATAACAACGCCGAGAAGAAAACCGACCGCCGTTTCAAAAAGTGTCGTTCCTATGTGCAGGAGAAGCTGATTTTCCTTAAAATCGGCAAAAACGCCCAAAATGCGCGACGGCTGGCTTAAAACAAAGGTGTCGATAAATCCCAAATGCCCGCCTATCTCCCATACTGCGATAAACGCGACTATAAAAAACACCCTGCAGAGAGTAACGGCGATCTTGTTTCTGCGTTCTTTTTTTAGATATATTTTTCTTTCTTTTGAAATTTCGTTATGATACATGAACATCAAGCTCTTTCCAGATTTGATTGAAATATTCCCCAAAGGCAGCGTGGTCGCGGCAAAGGAGCGGGCTGCGATCAGGAATATCAAACTCGGTTGTGTATATATTTCTTATAACAGCAGGCCGCTTTGAGAGCACGATTACCCTGTCGCTCATACTTATGCTTTCGGGAATGTCGTGTGTAACTATAAGCGCCGTCTGCTTTTCTTTTTTGAGTATTTTGTAAACGTCGTCTGTAACTGCAAGCCTTGTCTGGTAATCGAGCGCCGAAAACGCCTCGTCTAAAAGCAATACCTTAGGGCGAACTGCAAGCGTGCGGATAAGTGCGGCGCGCTGTCTCATTCCGCCAGAGAGCTGAGAGGGGTATTTGTCCCGAAACTCCCATAAACCGTAGGCTTTTAAGAGGTTGTCGGCGTAACTTAGGTTTTCCTCGGTTATCATACCGCGTATTTCAAGCCCGAGCAGAACGTTTTTGCGGATGGAACGCCACGGCAAAAGATTATCTTTTTGGAGCATATATGCAATGTCGTCCGAAACCTCAGAAACTTCTCGACCGGAGAGTAGAATTTTTCCCTCTGAAACGGGTGTAACTCCGGCAACGGCAGAGAGCAGAGTGGATTTTCCGCAGCCCGAGGGACCGACAATGCTTATAAACTCGCCTTCTGAAACCGAAAAGCTTACGTCACGGATCGCTTCGACCTCGCCGTTTACCGCTTGGTAGCAAACCTTGATGTGCGAGACTTCCAGAATTTTGTTCATATAAACTGCTCCCTTTGGTTATTTGAAGCGGAAAATGAATATAAATACCGCTTCATTACAGTATATTAAATCGAGGAAGTTTAAGTGAAAAACAGTCACAAAAAATTTAGAAAAACGGCAAAGTTTCCTTGACACAATAGAGGAAATGTTATACAATATATCTATACTGTATTTTGTGGTTTTTTTGATTTTTCAACTTACAGATAGGAAAATAAGCAGAAAGGGAGGTTTTTAAAAATCTTATGACACAAGAACAGATTATTTTGATCTGTGTAGCTGCTGCAGCGCTTGTTTTGGTTATCGCCGCATTCTTTGTCGGTGTTGCTTATAGAAAGAAAACTGCTGAGAGTAAGATCGGCTCAGCCGAGCAGGAAGCAGAAAAAATTAAAAAAGAAGCTGCGTCAGAAGCACAGAGAGCTAAAAAAGAAGCACTTATTGAAGCTAAAGATGAACTGCACAGACTTCGCAGTGAGCAGGAAAGAGAACTCAAAGAGAGAAGAAATGAGGTAACCCATCAGGAGAGAAGGCTCCAGCAAAAAGAGGAGAATCTCGATAGGAAAACCGAAAATCTCGAAAAGAAAGAGGAGTTTTTACAGGGAAAAATCAAAGAGGCTGAGGAAAAGCTCGCCGAAACAGAAACCATTAAAAGAAGTCAGCTTGAAATGCTTGAGCGCATTTCAGGTCTTTCAACTGAGCAGGCTAAGGAAATGCTCTTAAAAACCCTTGACGATTCGCTGACTCACGATAAGGCTGTCCGCATTTCTCAGTATGAGCAGCAGATCAAGGACGAGTCGGATCAGATTGCAAGAGAGCTTATCTCCAGTGCCATTACAAGATGCGCCGCAGACCACGTTTCTGAGGCAACTGTATCGGTCGTTCCCCTGCCCGGAGACGAAATGAAGGGTAGAATTATCGGTAGAGAGGGTAGAAACATCAGAACCCTTGAGACCCTTACCGGTGTTGACCTTATCATTGATGATACCCCCGAGGCCATTACACTTTCGTCCTTTGACCCCATTCGCCGTGAGGTTGCGAGAATTTCGCTTGAAAAGCTTATTGCTGACGGTCGAATCCACCCCGCAAGAATTGAGGAAATGGTTGAAAAGGCAAAGCGTGAGGTCGAGAATAAGATTCGCCAAGAGGGTGAGCGCGCCGTTATGGAAACCGGCGTTCACGGAATCAATCCCGAGCTCGTCAAGCTCCTCGGCCGCTTAAGATACCGTACAAGCTACGGTCAGAATGTTCTTGACCATTCTATCGAGGTTGCACACCTTGCAGGTGTTATGGCTTCTGAGATCGGTATTGACCCCACTATTGCAAAAAGAGCAGGCCTGCTTCACGATATCGGTAAGGCACTCAGCCGTGAGATCGAGGGATCGCACGTTGCGATCGGTGTTGATATTGCCAAGAAGTATAAGGAAGGCTTTGACGTTATTCACGCTATCGAGGCTCACCACGGAGACGTTGAAAGTAAGACCATCGTTGCTTGCCTCATTCAAGCGGCAGACGCTATTTCAGCAGCCCGTCCCGGTGCTCGCCGTGAAAACCTTGAAAACTATATCAAGCGCCTTGAAAAGCTTGAGGAGATCGCCAATAGCTTCGGCGGCGTTGAGAAATCCTTTGCAATTTCCGCAGGCCGTGAAATTCGCATTATGGTAAAGCCCGAGTCTGTGTCTGATGACCAGATGGTGCTTATCGCCAAGGATATTGTTGACCGTATTGAAAAGGAAATGGAATATCCCGGTCAGATCAAGGTTCACGTTATCCGTGAAAACCGCACCATTGCCTACGCAAAATAAGACTAGGATAAAAAATCCCCACCGTTTAGGTGGGGATTTTTCATAGCCTCCCTTGTGCAAAGGGAGGTGGCATTTTCGTAAGAAAATGACGGAGGGATTGCAACACTGAAATTATCAGAAACAATCCCCCAGTCTGCTTCGCAGACAGCCCCCTTTACACAAAGGGGCCTTTTGTAAGGTGATGAAACTGTTGAAACCTTATTTATACTGTGGTATAATTTTAGCAAGAGGTGATTCTATGAATATTCTGTTTGTTGGAGATGTTGTTTCAGATATAGGAAGAAAAATGTTAAGACGGCATCTGCCGCGTCTTAAAAAGGAATATAATATTGATCTGTGCATAGTAAACGGAGAAAATTCTGCTAACGGAAACGGAATGTTGCCCTCGTCGGCCGATGAGCTTTTTGCCTGCGGTGCCGACGTTATAACGGGCGGAAATCACACCTTCCGCCGCCACGAAATTTTAAATTACTTGGAAGAAAATGAGTATGCGCTCCGCCCCTACAACCTATTAAATCGTGATGCGGCAGGTAGGGGATATGTGATTTACGATATGGGCAGAACGCAGGTCTGCGTTGTAAACCTTATAGGAAACGCCTATATTGACGGATACGCAAATGCTTTTTATGCTATAGATGAACTCCTTAAAGAAATTAACTGCAAAAATATAATAATTGATTTTCACGCCGAGGCAACGGGCGAAAAAGCCGCCCTCGCACATTATCTTGACGGTAGGGTAACCGCCGTTATAGGCACCCATACCCACGTCAGAACTGCGGACGCAACCATATTCCCGAAAGGTCTCGGCTTTATAACCGATGCGGGTATGACGGGGCCTAAATGTTCTGTTCTCGGCATCAGACCCGACTGCGCCATTGACAGAATGAAAAATAGCACTCCTGTAAGGTTTTATGCCGCTGAGGGCGACTGCAAGATGGACTGCGTTTTTCTTAAAATAGACGAGAAAAGCGGCAAAACGCTTGAGATAAAATCTTTTGAAATAACAGATGTTGCAGAAAACAGGTAAATTTGTTGCATTTTTGTTGACACTCTGCGAGCGAAAATGATAAAATTTAAGGTACTAACCAGTTAAAAGTGGGTGAATTTATGATAAGCAGTATGACGGGGTATGGTAAGCATACCGAAATACTAAACGGTAGAGAGATAACCGTTGAGATTAAATCGGTAAACCACCGTTTTTTTGAGTTTTCATCAAGGATTCCGAGGGCATATGGCTTTTTGGAAGAGAAAATTAAATCCTATGTTCAGTCAAGGGTTGCGAGAGGTAAGACAGAGGTCGGAGTTTCGATTATAAGCGTTGAAACCGCTGACACAAAGATAGCAGTAAACGAGCCTGTCGCAAAGGGATATATTGACGCGCTTCGTGAGCTCTGCGAGCCTTTAGGCGTAACTGATGATATAAGACTTTCAACTGTCGCAAGATTTCCCGACGTTTTCACAGTAACAAAGGGCGATACCGACGAGGATGAGCTTTGGAACGACGTTAAGTCGGTAGCCGAAAAGGCAGTCGATGCATTTGTCGAGATGCGTATGCGCGAGGGCGAAAACCTAAAGGCTGACCTGCTCTCCCGCCTTGTAAATATCGAACAGCTTGTAGGCGAGGTTGAAAAGCGTTCTCCCGAAAGAGTAAAAGAATACCGCGAGAGGCTCTTTAAAAAGATCAGCGAGGTTCTGGAATCTAAGTCAATTGACGAGAGCAGAATCATAACCGAGGTTGCAATTTTTGCAGATAAGGTTGCCGTTGATGAGGAGACTGTAAGGCTCAGAAGCCACATAGCGCAGTTTCGAGAAATTCTCGAGTATGACGAGCCGATTGGTAAAAAGCTCGATTTTCTCATTCAGGAGTTTAACCGAGAGGCTAACACCATAGGCTCAAAAAGCCAGGATGCCGAGGGCGCAAAATACGTTGTCGGCCTTAAGTCCGAGATAGAGAAGATCCGTGAACAGATTCAGAACGTTCAGTAGCCCTATGGGGAGGTAACTTATATGAAACTTATCAATATAGGCTTTGGAAATATGGTTTCTGCAAGCCGCCTTATTGCAATCGTAAGCCCCGAGTCTGCGCCCATCAAGCGCATTATTCAAGAGGCTCGCGACAGATGTACCCTTATTGATGCTACCTACGGCAGAAGAACAAGAGCAGTCATCATAACCGATAGCGAGCACGTTATTCTTTCGGCGCTCCAGCCCGAAACTATTGGAAACAGATTTGGCAGTAAAGAGGACGGAGAGGACGAAGCCGATGGAGAATAAAGGTAAGGTTATAATTATTTCGGGCCCCTCGGGAGTCGGAAAGGGAACGGTTGTAAAGCACCTTTTAACCCTTGACGAGAAGATCGCTGTTTCGGTTTCTGCAACAACAAGGCAGATGCGCGAGGGCGAGGAGCACGGCGTTCATTATTTCTACATAACCCGTGAGGAGTTTGAGGATAATATTAAAAATGACCGTATGCTTGAATATACTCAGTATAACGGCAATTATTACGGAACGCTCAAGAGCCACGTTCGTGACCTTCAGAATAACGGCAAGACAGTTATCCTTGAAATCGAGGTCGACGGAGCTATGCAGGTAAAGAAAAAGCTACCAGACGCCATAACTGTTTTTATGGTCGCCCCCTCTGAAGAAGAGGTTGAGCGCAGGCTCAGAAAACGCAATACCGAGTGCGAAGAGGTAATACAGAAAAGGCTCGCTATTGCAAAGGGCGAAATGGCTCACGCCAAAGAGTACGACTACGTCGTCTGCAATGACGATGTTGATAATGCGGCAAACCGCATTCTTGATATTTTAAAAGACTAATTTAAAGGAGTAAATAAATATGTTAAGACCTGCTATGAACGATATTCTTAAAGACGGACAGAGCTATTATTCTTTTGTAATAGCTGTTGCAAAAAGAGCAAGAGATATTGCCGAAACCGCTATGGACAGCGGCGTTCTTCTTGACGAAAAGCCGGTAGACCTTGCTGTTAACGAGTTTCACGATGGAAAGTATGAGTTTGTTGAAACCGAGGAAAGCAAAGGCTAATAAACAAACCTAAATTTAAATGAGGAGGGCGGTTTTTTTGTCGGAACTTAAAATTGTTAAAGTTGCGGTAGAAAATACCGCTCTTTCGTTTGATGCGCTGTTTGATTATTCTGTGCCTAGCGAGCTTTGCGACTTTGCAAAGGTCGGCTGCAGGGTTCTCGTACCGTTTGGCAGAGCAAATATCAAAAAAATCGGAATGATCTTTGAGGTTTCACAAAAGGCAGAAATATCAAGCCTTAAAGCCATAACCGCGGTTTTGGACGAGGTGCCCGTTATGTCAGAGGAGCAGCTTAAGCTCGCTGTCTGGATGTCGCAAAACACTTTTTGCCCGCTTTACGAGGCGGTTAAGGTCCAGCTTCCGTCGGGTATGCACCTGCGCCTTACGGAGTGCTATGAAAAAACCGACGCAGGCAACCTGAGCGAGCTTTCCGAGGAAGAACTCCGAGTTTACAGGGAAATTGCCGCCGCGGCAAAGCCTATAGCGCAAAAAAAGCTCTTGGAGCGCTTTGGATATTTAAATGACAACGTTTTAAAAAGCCTTATAAATGCGGGCGTTATCCGCAAAATTGACACCGCCTCTAAAGGCATAGGTGACAAAACTATAAAGACTGCAAGGCTTTGCGAGGACTTTTCACAGGAAGGTCTAACCGCAAAGCAACTTTCTGTTGTAAATGTGTTGCGCGATGTCGGGCAGGCATCTGTTAAGGACGTCTGCTATTTTACGGGAGTTACCCCTGCGGTTTTGAGCACTCTTTCCAAAAAAGGCGTGGTCGAGCTTTTTGACGAGGAAGTTATGCGCATTGAGCCAAGCGGCCAGCAGCAAGGCTCGTTCGACGAACTTGAGCTCTCCGAAACTCAGAAAAAGGCTTATAACGGCATCTTAGAACTGCTTAACTCGGGCAAACCCGAGGCGGCGCTGCTTTACGGAGTTACAGGCAGCGGAAAAACCCAGGTTTTCCTGCATCTTATAAACCAAACGGTCAAAAAGGGCAGGCAGGCAATCGTTATGGTGCCCGAAATTTCACTGACTCCCCAGACGGTAAAGCTCTTTTACAGATATTTCGGTTCGTCGGTCGCCGTTATACACAGCGGCCTTTCGATAGGCGAGAGATACGACCAGTTTAAGAGAATTAAAAACGGCGAAGTAAGCGTTGTTGTTGGAACTCGCTCGGCCGTTTTTGCACCCCTTTCAAATATCGGCATAATAGTTATGGACGAGGAGCAGGAGAACACCTATAAGTCTGAAAGCTCCCCGAGGTATCACGCCCGCGAGGTAGCAAAGTTCAGATGTGCTAAAAACAATGCGCTTCTGCTGCTTGCTTCTGCAACCCCGTCGGTAGACAGTTTTCACTATGCCGAAAGCGGCAGGTATCACCTCTTTAAGCTCGGCGAGAGATACGGAAACGCCGTTTTGCCGCAGGTGACCGTCGTTGATATGAGCGATAGAGATCTGGCTCTGCGAGATACCGCTTTCAGCAGTACGCTTTTAGAGGAAATTGATAAAAACCTTAAAAATAAAGAACAAACTATCCTTTTATATAACCGCCGCGGCTACCACACAATAGCCTCCTGCGGTGACTGCAAGCAGGTCGTATCCTGCCCCAATTGCAGTATTGCCCTTACATACCATAAAAAGAACAACCGCCTTATGTGCCACTACTGCGGATACAGCACCGAGCTTCATACCGAGTGTAAAAACTGCGGCAGTAAGCGAATGTTTTACCGTGGCCAAGGCACCCAGAGGGTAGAGGATGAGCTTTCCATTCTGTTCCCCGAGGCGAGAATTCTTAGAATGGATATGGATAACACAAGCGGAAAAGCCGCACATCAAAAGCAGTTTGATGCCTTTGAGCGCGGCGAGTATGACATTCTGGTCGGCACTCAGATGGTGGCTAAGGGACTAAACTTTCCCCGCGTTACCCTCGTCGGCGTTTTAAACGCCGACCAAACGCTCTATTCCAATGATTTTCGCGCCTACGAGCGAGCTTTCTCGCTTATAACTCAAGTAGTCGGCAGGAGCGGGCGCGGCGAGAGCGCGGGAAGAGCTGTTATACAGAGCGTGACCCCGCAAAACCCTGTAATTGCCCTTGCAGCCGAGCAGGATTACGAAGGCTTTTTCAATGAGGAGATAGTAACAAGAAAGGCTATGCTTTACCCGCCGTTTTGCGACCTTTGCGTTGTCGGCTTTGTTTCCCCCTCGCATAAAAACGCTGAGGCGGGCGCAAAAAGGTTTGTAGAGCTTATAAAGGAGTCAAATCTGGAGGAGCAGGGCGTGCCTATCAGAGTCCTCGGCCCCTCGCCTATGAACGTTGTAAAGGTTGGCGGAAAATACCGCTACCGCCTTATAATAAAATGCAGAAACGATAAGACCTTCCGCGCCTTTATGCTAAGGTGGCTCAAGGCTTTTCAGAATAATAGACTTAACCGCGATGTAACGGTTTATGCCGACTTAAATGACGTCGGTAATTTGTAGAATGGGAGAAATAACTGTGGCTATAAGACAGATCGTGACCGATGAGGAATTTTTGAGAAAGAAATGTAAGCCTGTCGAAAAATTCGATGAAAAATTATGGATGCTTCTCGACGATATGGCCGAAACTATGTATAGTACAAATGGTGTCGGCCTTGCGGCAATTCAGGTTGGCGTTCTGCGCCGTGCCGTTGTAATTGATATTGAGGACGAGAACGGACTTATCGAGCTTATCAATCCCGAAGTTATTAAGACCTCGGGCGAGCAGGACGGGCAGGAGGGTTGCCTTTCCTTCCCGAGAAAATACGGAGACGTAAAGCGCCCCAATAAAGTAACCGTCCGCGCCTTCGATAGACACGGCAAGCAGTTTGAGATAACAGGGCAGGAGCTTCTTGCTCGCGCTCTCTGCCACGAGACCGACCACCTTGACGGCAAGGTGTTTATAGACCTTGCAAGAGATCTTCATATTGTAAAATAAAAACGGAGAAAAATGATGAATATAGTTTTTATGGGAACCCCCGATTTTGCCGCCGCATCACTTAAAGCGCTCATTGATGCGGGATATAATATTTTAGCGGCATTCACCCAGCCCGATAAACCCGTAGGCAGAAAAAGGGTGCTGACCGCGCCGCCCGTAAAGGTGTTAGCACAGGAAAATAACATTCCTGTCTATCAGCCCGAAATGCTGAAAGATGGCGTTGCAGAGGGAATTATTAAGGAGCTAAAGCCCGATGTTATTGCCGTCGTGGCTTACGGAAAAATAATCCCCGAGTCGATTTTGAGCTTAGCGCCGCTTGGCTGCATAAACGTTCACGGATCGCTACTTCCAAAGCTTCGCGGAGCTGCACCTATTCAGTGGTCGGTCATAAACGGCGAGAAGTATGCTGGCGTGACCACAATGTATATGGATAAAGGGCTTGATACGGGGGATATTATCTTAACAGAGAAAACCGAAATTCTCCCTTTAGAGACCTCAGGTGAGCTTTACGAGCGCCTTGCTCCTATGGGCGCCGAGCTTTTAGTTAAGACTATTGAGCTTTTAAAAGAGGGAAAGGCGCCGAGAAAAAAGCAGAACGACGCTGAGTCGACCTATGCTCCAATGCTAAACAAAGAGCTTGCGGTTATAGACTTTTCTAAAACCAAAAAGGAGATCTGCTCGCTTGTTTGCGGCCTTAATCCCTGGCCGATAGCCTTGACCTCTCTTGAGGGAAAAAGGCTTAAGGTCTATAGAGCCACACCTTGCGATAAAAGCGGTGAGATAGGCACGCTTTTGGATGAAAAGAAGTTTATAGTAGGCTGTGCTGACGGCTCTGTCGAGTTTTTAGAGGTGCAGATCGAGGGCTCCAAGGCGCAGAGTGGCGAGGAGTTTTTGAGAGGAAAAAGGCTTTCTCTTGGGCTCAAGTTTGAGTAGAAAGGAAATTTGTAATGCCGTTTTTTTATATGGACTATTGGTATCTTATCCTTGTAGTGCCAACCATTATTATTGCGCTTATTGCACAGACTAAGGTTACCACAACCTTCAGAAAATACAGTAAGCAGGCAAGCGCCATGGGCTTTACTGCCGCCGATGTTACAAGAAGGATTTTGGATAGTAACGGCCTTTATAATGTCGCAGTTGAGAGGGTCAGCGGCAATCTTACCGACCATTATGACCCGAGAACAAATGTAATCCGTCTTTCAGACTCGGTGTATGGCAGTAATTCTGTTGCCGCGATAGGCGTTGCCGCTCACGAGGCGGGTCACGCCGTTCAGCACGCCGAAAAATATCTGCCCATAAAGATTAGAAACAGTATAATTCCCATCGCAAATTTCGGCAGCTCCTTTGCTCCCATCATTATAATTTTTGGTATTTTATTTTCTTTTGAACCGCTTGTCTGGATAGGTATAATACTTTACAGCGCTATCGCTCTTTTCCAGCTTGTAACCCTGCCTGTTGAGTTTAACGCAAGCGGCAGAGCGCTGGTCACGCTCTCATCAATGGCAATCCTTTCAGATGATGAACTGAAAGGCGCAAGAAAGGTTCTTTCTGCGGCGGCTATGACCTATGTTGCTGCACTTATATCAACCCTTGCCAACCTGCTTAGATTTATACTTCTTGCAAGAGGACGAGACAGACGATGAAAACCGCAAGACAAATTAGTTTAATGGCGCTAAACCGCATGGAAAAGGACGGCGGCTATTCTAATATAGTTCTTAATGCTCTGCTTGAAAAAAACGAGCTCTCCCGCGAGGATAGGTCGTTTGCCAGCCGCCTTTTTTACGGCGTTCTTGAAAAGAAATTGCTTTTGGATTTCAATATAGCACCTCTTTCAAAGCGCCCGATAGCAAAACTCGATATAGATATTCTTAACATTCTTAGAATGGGAATGTATCAGCTTTTGTTTTTGGAGAGCGTTCCCGATAGTGCGGCGGTAAATGAAAGTGTAAAGTTATGTAACTTTACAAAGAAAAAATCGGCATCTGGCTTTGTAAATGCGCTCCTAAGGGCAAAAATCAGACAAAACAAAGAAATATGTCAGCCTAAAGATAAAAGCGTTGCCTTGTCAGTTGATAATAGCATCTACGCGCTTTTAAAGGAGCAGTACGGAAAGGAGCGGGCAGAGCAGATTTTATCTGCTTTCAGCAGCGAAACGCCGACCTATATAAGAGTTAACACTCAAAAGACTTCACTCAGCGAGCTTTCCGAGGCTCTTTCGAAGCAGAACGTACATATTGAAGCTGTTAGTGATATAGAGGGCTGTGCGCTTGTTTCAAATGTAGGAGCACTTTTGCAAACAAAAGAATTTAATGATGGGCATTTTTATGTGCAGGACTTGGCATCGCAACTTTGTTGTAGTGCGCTGAGTCCCAAAGGCGCGAGCCGCATTTTAGACGTCTGCGCCGCACCCGGCGGCAAAAGCTTTACGCTTGCTCTTTCGGCAGGGAATAATTGCAAAGTCGTTTCCTGCGACCTTTATGAAAATAGGGTAAACCTTATCAAAAAAGGTGCAGAAAGGCTTTCTCTTAAAAATATCGAGCCTACCGTTAATGATGCAAGCATTTATAATGAGAAGCTTGGAAAATTTGACAGAGTTCTCTGCGATGTGGTCTGCTCGGGACTTGGCGTTATCGGCAAAAAGCCTGAGATCAGATACAAAAACATTGACCCCAACGAGCTTTTTGACATTCAGTATTCGATACTTAGTACCTCGGCAAAATATCTTGGAAACGGCGGAATCTTAGTTTATTCCACCTGCACACTTAACAAAAGGGAAAACGAGGCGGTCGTTGAAAAGTTTTTAAAGCAAAACATCGAGTTTTCTTTAGAATCACAAAAAACATATTTCCCCGATACAGACGGGTGCGACGGCTTCTTCGTCGCAAAACTTGTTAAAAAGGACGAAATTCTATGATAGAAATCAGCTCGCTTTCTTTTGATGAGCTTTCGGAAAAGATAGCACAAATGGGTCTGCCGAAGTTTCGCGCAAAGCAGATCTATGAGTGGCTTCACAAAAAGAATGTTGATAGCTTTGATAAAATGACAAACCTTGACAAAGCTCTGCGTCAGAAGCTTAATGAGGAGTTTTTTATAGCCGTTCCCACCATTTCAAGAAAGCTTGTTTCTAAAATTGACGGAACTGTAAAATATCTCTTTGAGTTCTCGGACGGCGAGTGCGTCGAGAGCGTTGTTATGAAGTACAAGTACGGCAACAGCATCTGCGTTTCAACTCAGGTTGGCTGCGCTATGGGCTGCACCTTTTGTGCCTCAACCAAGGCAGGCAGGGTAAGAAACCTTACCGCAGGCGAAATTTTGGGACAGGTTTATAGAGCTCAGACCGATACAGGCGAGCGAATTTCCCATATCGTTCTGATGGGAATAGGCGAGCCGCTTGATAACTTTGACAATGTTATGAAGTTTCTCGATATGGTCTCAAACGAGCAGGGGCTTAATATCGGTCAGCGTAATATCTCGCTTTCCACCTGTGGTGTTGTGCCTAAAATTTACGAGCTTGCAAAGCGTAATCTGCAGATAACCCTGTCCATTTCAATTCACTCGCCTACAGACGAGCTGCGCACCTCTATGATGCCGATAAACAAAAAATACCCCATAAGCGAGCTTATTGAGGCCTGCCGCAGTTACGTAAAAACAACCGGCCGCAGAATTTCGTTTGAGTATTCGCTCATAAAGGGCGTAAACGATAGCCCAGAGTGCGCCGAAAAGCTCTGCGCGCTTCTTAGGGGAATGCTTTGCCACGTAAATCTTATTCCCGTTAACACTATCGAGCAGTCGGATTACCGCAAGAGCGATAAAGAGGCAATAGAGAGATTTAAGAATATAATTGAAAAGCATAAGATAACTGCAACTGTGCGCAGGAAACTCGGCGCAGATATAAACGCCGCTTGCGGACAACTTAGAAGAGAAAGTAAACAACTTGACAGATAATGTTGACAAATGGTACTTAAAAGTGGTATTATTAAACGGTAAATTGTCGTCGTGAAGGGAGGATCGGTATGAAGGCGTACGGCTTAACGGATATAGGAAAAGTGAGAGAATCCAATCAGGACTCTTTTGCGGTGTCGGTCGACGGCGCTCTGCCGGTCTGGGCAGTAGTTTGCGACGGTATGGGCGGCGCTAACGGCGGTTATTACGCCAGCAGCACCACGGTGGGAATTTTCTCAAATGGTCTTGATATGAGCTTTGATAACCTAAAGCCCAAGCAGATCGAGAATGTTCTTGTCGAGGCAGTAAGAGGCGCCAACGAGGCGGTTTATAAAACCTCCTGCGAACAGAGTGACCTAAGCGGAATGGGAACAACGCTTGTTTCCGCCCTCGTTTTAGGGGATACCGCTTATGTTGTTCACGTCGGCGATAGCAGAGCCTATCACATAAACGGCAAAAAGATAACGAGAGTTACGACTGACCATTCGGTCGTCCAGCAGCTTGTGGATATCGGTCAGATTACTGAAGAGGAAGCAAGGGTTCACCCCGAAAAGAATATGATAACCCGCGCGGTCGGAGTTAAGGGTGATGTTGAGCCCGATGTAACGTCGGTAAAACTTAACAAAAACAGCGCAATCCTTCTTTGTACTGACGGACTGAGCAACTATCTTGAAGATGACGAGATGCTCGAGATAATCCAGAACAATGCGCAGGAGGACGCAGTAGACCTGCTTGTTTCTCTTGCTTTAAATAGAGGCGGTTCCGATAATATTACCGCTGTAATCATAAAATGACATACCTTTTAATTTAGGAGTGAAAAATTATGAATAAGTACATCGGAGTAAGGCTTGCGGGCCGTTATGAAATTCAGGAGCAGGTTGGCATAGGCGGAATGGCCAATGTCTATAAGGCTAGAGACCTTATTGACGATATTACAGTCGCAGTTAAGATCCTTAAGGATGAATACATTCAGAATGAGGAATTTCTGCGCCGCTTCAGAAATGAGGCAAAGGCTATTGCAGGTCTCTCCCACCCCAATATCGTAAAGGTTTACGATGTTATTTATAACGATGACGTTCCTGCAATCGTTATGGAGTATATTGACGGAATTACCCTTAAAGAATATATCGAGAGAGAGGGCATTTTAAAGTGGAAAGAGGCCCTTCACTATACCGTTCAGGTATTGAGAGCTCTCCAGCACGCTCACGATAAGGGCATTGTTCATCGCGATATCAAGCCGCAGAACATTATGCTTCTTATGGACGGCACTATTAAGGTGATGGATTTCGGTATTGCAAGATTTGCAAGATTTGAAACCAAAACCATTTCGGGCAAGGTTGTCGGCTCTGTTCACTATATCAGTCCCGAGCAGGCCTGCGGCGACGTTACTGACCAGAAAACCGATATTTACTCTGTCGGCGTTATGCTTTTTGAAATGCTGACAGGCCGCCTTCCTTTCGAGGCTGATGCGGCTGTTTCTGTTGCTATGATGCAGGTCAGCAAAACCCCTACAAGACCCCGCGAGCTTAACGATACCATCCCGGAGGGACTTGAGGAAATTATCCTTAAAGCAATGCAGAAGGATACAAAGGCTCGTTACCAGAGCGCCGCAGAAATGCTCCGCGATATTGACGAGTTTAAGAAAAACCCCAGTATTCAGTTCTCTTATAAATATTTAAGCGATGATGAAACTCCCACCCGCCACTTCGGTGCAGTAAGTGTTGAAACAGCGGCTAAGAAAAAAGAGGTAGCACAAGAAGAGGAGGAAGAGGCAAAATCGCCTATGATTCCCATCCTTCTCGGCGTTACCGCAACAGTTGTTGTTGCAGTTGTTGTTCTGCTTGCCCTTCTCCTGCCCAAGCTCTTCTCAAGTACTCCCGCAATGGAGGTTCCTGAGCTTGTCGGAATGAGCATCACAGAGGCAATGGAGAAATATAAAGAGTTTGATTTCTCGGGTCACCAGACCGCTTATAATGACGAGTATGAAGAGGGAATAATCTTCAAGCAGGAGATAAAGGCGGGGCAGGAAACCAAGAATCCCAAGCTTGAGGTCTGGGTAAGCCTTGGTGCTAAAAAGGGCGAGGTTCCCGATGTTACAGAGTACCAAGTAGGTGCCGCTATTGACGCGCTTAAAAAAGCAGGCTTCACCAACTGGACCGAGATTCCCGAAGAAAGCTCAACCGTTGCTGACGGTCTTGTTGTAAGAACCTTCCCACAGCGCGGCGAAGAGGTTTCCTTAGCCACAACCGTTCAGATATTCTATTCGGTTGAAAAGCTTGAAAAGGTTCAGGTTCCTAATGTTCTTGATATGAGCGTTGAGCAGGCAACCTCGATCCTGCAGGCAAAGGGCCTTGTAGTAGGCGAGCCTGTAGAGGTCGCTTCGGATAAGGCAAAGGGCGTTGTTGTTTACCAGGATGTAACTCCTGAAACCTGGGTAGACCAGGGAACAACTGTTACCTTAAAGGTAAGTTCGGGCGAGGCTCAGAAAACAAGTTATAAAATGGATATAGCTATCCCTAGTTTTATAACCGGAGAAATTGAGATTAAAGTTACGCTTAACGGTGAAACAGTAAAAACTTCAAATATTTATGCTGATATTCCTACATGGCCCCTTACAATTGAAGGTACAGGTATAGGCAAACTGGTTATCAGAATTGACGAGGCGGTTTACCTTGCTTATAATGTAGACTTTGACAAGCAGACCAGCACTCTGCTTCAGGATAACACCGCTGCTTTGGAAAGCAAGTATAATCCTGTTTCTTCGAGCGCTCCTGCTGACACTCCTTCAAGTGAGCCTGCAGTAGAATCGGCTATTGCGCAGCCTGAGGAAGAAACGACAACCGATACAACGGAAACACAAGAATAATTAAAAACATAAAGCGGCGGCATAACTACCGCCGCTTTAAAAATCTGAGAGGGATATATGAAAACTGCTCAGGGACGAATTTTGAAAGGCATCGGCGGCTTTTACTATGTAGAAACCGAGGATGGACTTGTCGAGTGTAGGGCAAGAGGTCATTTTCGCAATGATGATATGACTCTGCTTGTCGGCGATATGGCTGAAATCGAATATGATGCTGATAAAATGAAGGGCGTTGTCAACGCGATAGAGGAGAGAAAAAATGCTCTTGTTCGCCCTGCCGTCAGTAATGTTGATAAGCTTTATATCGTCTGCTCAACAGTTTTGCCCCAGCCTAACCTTTTTAATATTGATAAGCTTATTGCGATTGCGCTGCATAATAATATCGAGCCTGTTCTGGTAATAAGCAAGACCGATTTGGGCAAGGCCCATTCTCTGCGTGAGATATACCAAAAGGCAGGATTTTCCGTTTATGAAACAAACCCCGACGACAAATCGGGCGCAGAGCAGATAAAAAACAGCCTTAGCGATAAGATAAGCGTCTTTACAGGCAACTCGGGCGTCGGCAAATCTACCCTTATAAACGCTATGTTTCCCGAGCTTCTATTAAAAACGGGCGAGGTTTCGCTGAAATTATCAAGAGGCAGACACACAACAAGGCACGTTGAGCTTTTCCCGATTGAAAATGGTGGTTATCTTGCCGATACCCCTGGATTTTCAAGCATAGATTTTGAGCAAAACCTTGAGATAGAAAAGGACGAGGTCATCTCCTGTTTTCCTGACTTTGCGCCTTATATTTCAGATTGCCGCTTTCCCGACTGCCTGCATATAGGCGAGAGGGACTGCTCGCTTAAAAAGGCGGTGGAAAACGGTGAGATTTCGCCTTCGAGATATGAAAGCTATGTCGCACTTTGTAAAGAGGCGGAAAAAATAAAACCTTGGGAAAAGCAGGGGAGGAGCAAAAAATGAAAAAATGTGTAATTTTTGCCGCCGCCCCCATACAAGATTTAAGCTATATAAAGGTAGATAACGATGCCTTTGTTATCTGCGCCGATGCAGGAATAAGACACGCCAAGGCTCTAAATATTGAGCCCGACCTTGTGCTTGGCGATTTTGATTCCTGCGATAAAAGTGAGAGTGACGGTTATGCAAGGGTAACCTTCCCCAGCCGTAAGGACGATACCGATCTGATGCTTGCTATAAAGTATGGTATTGAGTCGGGTTGTGATGACTTTACCATTTACGGCGCGTTAGGAGAGCGCCTTGACCACACTTTCGCATCCTTTTCGGCGCTTGGCTATTTACTCGACAACGGAAAAACCGCACGCCTTATTGACCAAAAAACAACTGTTAGCCTTTTGGGCGTCGGCGAGCACCGAATAAAAAATACCGGCAGATACCTTTCGCTTTTCCCCTTTGGGTGCGACTTTGCCGAAGTTTCCCTTTCCGGAACGGCCTATGACGGAGACGCGCTTTTAACATCGTCTTTCCCGCTCGGAGTAAGCAACGAAATTGCAAAGGACGAGGCGGTCATAACGGTAAAACAGTCTGAGGGCGAGAGCCGAGTTTTAGTAATAGAGTCCAAGAAGGACCATTAACAAAAAAATCCCCCTTTGCGTATAATAGGGTAAGCATTTTATGCTCACAATTAAATGCGGGGGAGAGTGTTATGGGTAGAAGAAGACATTGCCTTATAGGTAAAACATTGCTTTATACGGGTCTTGTTATCTTAATGCTGACCTTTTGCTCATTTCGCTTTATCTGCACAGTCGCGGCAGTTGTTTTTGTGATCTTAGGAATACGGCTGCTACTTTGTAGATAGCCCCCGTAAACTAAAACGGAAACGGGGTATGAGCTTTATGAAAATAGTTGTTGTCAAAAGTCCGAAAATACTTAAAGGGCTTTTAAGGCTTATTTTCGGAATTAAAAAAGAAGACGACGATACATAAGGGAGAACAATATGCCAAAACAGACTTTAAAAGAAAAGGAAATATTAAGAGAAAAAGAAGAGCGCAAAAACAGGGGATATAAGGATTACCTGTTTCTTTTGCTGATCGTAGTTCTTGTATGGCTTTTGGAGGCGCCTGCTATTGCGGGTCTGCTCTTAAGCGACAGCCGCGCGCACTTTAATTCCTACGGAATTTTTATGCTTGTGGTTTCGGTTGTCGGATTTCTTACAACTGTATTGCTCCTCGCCTTTGATAAAAGGAGAGCCAGCATTATAGTAAGCTGCATTTCGGCGGGTCTTATTCTGCTTTTCTGTGCCCTTATTTACGCGGGCTATGAAAGTGCAATAAACACCAGCCAAATGAACGTTATGCAGATAATCGTTTCTTACGTTACGCCGATTGCAGTTCCGATTGCCGATATAATTATGGTAAACAGAAGATTATAAAAGACCGCAGTTTAGATGCGGTCTTTTATCCCCATTTCTAAGGAGGAAGTTAAAATGCTTACGATAAGAAAGGCTCCGCCCTATATTGCAAAGTTGCTTTGCGAAAATGCGGGACTTGCCTATGATGAAAATAAATTTTACTACGCGGCAAGAGAAGAATGGGACATCTGCGGTTTTTGCGAGTTTAAGCTGCAGGATAAAAACGTTGTGATAACCTACGCCCAGGCCACTCACTATCAGATTCTTGACGGAGTTGTCCGCGCATCTATTGCAGGCGGCGAGGATATGGGCGCCGAGACCTACGATTTTGAGGTAAACGATAAGGTTGCAAAACAGCTGCTGCCTATCGGATTTAGAAAATGCCAGGGGACAAGCCATCATAGCATAAAGCAGCTGTTTTCTGTCTGCAAAGGCTGCTCAAAATAAGGAGAGAATAAAATGGAAAAAATTACATATACCCCGCGCGGCGTCTGCTCAAGACAAATTGAGGTCACCGTAGATGGAGATGTTATAAAAAGAGTCGAGTTTCTCGGCGGCTGTATGGGTAACACCCAGGGCGTTGCCCGACTTGTTGAGGGAATGACAATAGAGGAAGCCGTAACAAGACTTGAGGGAATAGAATGCGGCAGAAAGGGAACTTCCTGCCCCGACCAGCTTGCAAAGGCAATTATCGAGCTTGTTAAGAAAAGAAAATAAATTGTTTTAAAGAGGCAGTATTATGTTTAAAACAAAAATTATGGACGCAGATGCCGTCAACCGCGCACTCAAAAGAATTTCTCATGAAATTGTGGAAAGAAACCCCGATTTTGAAAATCTTTGCGTTATAGGTATCCGCCGCAGAGGCGTTCCTATTGCCGAAAAGATCTGCGATAACATCTTCAGTATAGAGGGTGTAAAGCTTCCGATGGGTGTTCTTGATATAACCCTTTATCGAGATGACCTTTCAGAGATCTCAGTTGACCCTGTTCTTAACGAAACTGCTCTGCCTTTTTCGGTAGAGGGTAAAAAGGTCGTCCTTGTTGACGACGTGCTTTATACAGGGAGAACCGTAAGAGCCGCAATCGACGCGCTCTTTTCTCTTGGTAGGCCCTCGTCTATTCAGCTTGCAATTCTGGTCGATAGGGGACACCGCGAGCTCCCCATCCGTGGAGATTACGTCGGCAAAAATATCCCCACCTCGCGCGAGGAGCGGGTTTCGGTAAAGCTTGAGGAAATTGACGGCGAGAGCGGAGTTTATATTTCAAAGCAGTAAAATAAAAGCTCTGAATTGCTATTGAAATTCGCAAAAAAATAGTATATAATACGGTATTATAATTTAAGTTACAAAACGGAGGAGTATCTATGCAAAACAATGTCCGTCCCGATTCAATGGAAAGAATTACAACCAAGGCCCTTGCCGATGCTTTTATTGAGGAGCAGGTAAAGGAGATAAGGGAGCAGGTTGGAGATAAAAAGGTTCTGCTTGCACTTTCGGGCGGTGTTGATTCGTCTGTAGTCGCCGCGCTTTTGATCAAGGCTATCGGTAAACAGCTTGTTTGTGTTCACGTTAATCACGGCCTTATGAGAAAGGGCGAGAGCGAGCAGGTTATCGAGGTTTTCGGCAAGGAACTGGACGCTAACCTCATTTACATTGATGCTACCGACCGTTTTCTTGATCTGCTTGCGGGTGTCAGCGACCCCGAGAAAAAGAGAAAGATCATCGGCGGCGAGTTTATAAAGGTGTTTGACGAGGAGGCAAGAAAGCTTGAGGGCATTTCTTTTCTCGCGCAGGGAACAATTTACCCCGATATTCTTGAGAGCGACGGTGTAAAGGCTCATCATAACGTCGGCGGTCTGCCCGAGGATATGCAGTTTGAACTTGTTGAGCCGGTCAAGCTTCTCTACAAGGATGAGGTCCGTGTTGTCGGCGAGGCTCTCGGCCTGCCTCACGCTATGGTTTACCGCCAGCCCTTCCCCGGCCCCGGTCTCGGTGTTCGTTGCCTCGGCGCAATCACTCGTGATAGGCTTAACGCCCTGCGCGAAGCTGACGCAATTTTAAGAGAAGAATTTGATATAAGCGGCCTTGCAGAAAAGGTCTGGCAGTATTTCATTGCCGTTCCCGATATGACCGCCGTTGGCGTTATCGATGGCAAGCGCCTTGACGGCTGGTGCGCCGTCATCCGTGCCGTCAACACCACCGACGCTATGACTGCAACCATCGAGGAGATCCCCTACGAGCTTCTCCATAAGATAACCGCCCGCATAACCAGTGAGGTAAAGGGCATCAGCCGCGTGCTTATGGACATCACTCCCAAGCCCGTCGGCACAATAGAATTTGAATAAAGACCGCTTAGTTTCCTTATAAAAGGAGAAAAAATGGAAAAAATTGCAAGCTTTACAATAGACCATCTTAAGCTCGAGGCGGGTCTCTACGTTTCAAGAATTGACAAGCAGGGCGACTGCTATGTAACTACCTTTGACCTGAGAATTACCGCCCCCAACAAAGAGCCGGTTATCGACGTGCCTGCACTTCACACAATAGAGCATCTTGCGGCAACATATCTCAGAAACAGCGCCTTAAAGGATAAAATCGTATATTTCGGCCCTATGGGCTGCCGAACGGGCTGCTACCTTATTATGTTTGGTAAGCTCAGCTGTGAGGATGTCTTTGATTTGGTCGTTTCGATGTGCGATTTTATTATTGGCTACGAGGGCGATATACCTGGGGCATCTCCCGCCGAGTGCGGAAATTACAGCGAGCAAAACTTAAGTATGGCAAAATATTATATCAAAAAATATAAGCAAAGCCTTGTTGAAAACCGACGCTTTGTCTATCCCGTGTAAAATAAAAAGGCTTGAAACCAATCGGTTTCAAGCCTTTTTTGCTTTTTAAACTTATTTCTCGTCTTTGTAGATCTCTTTGAAGTACTTGTATGTATCGACTTTAAGCTCGCCGCAGGCATCCTCGTCGCAAGCAACGATTCCGCAGGGGTGAAGCTGGAGTGCACTGATGGTCCAAGCGTGGTCAACGCCGCCCTCAACACAGTGGCGAAGTGCACGAGCCTTGTTGTGTCCGCTGATAAGTAAGAGAACCTGCTTTGAATCACAAACAGTTCCAACACCAACTGAAAGAGCAGTCTTGGGAACCTTGTTGGGATCGTTGTCAAAGAATCTTGAGTTTACGATAAGTGTGTCCTGAGTCAGAGCTCTGACGCCTGTACGGGAAACGAGCGAGGTAAAGGGCTCGTTAAATGCAATGTGTCCGTCAACGCCGCTACCGCCGAGGAAAAGGTCAATGCCGCCGTAGGAAGCGATCTTGTCCTCGTATCTTTGGCACTCGGCCTCAAGGTCCTCAGCCATACCGTTTAAGATGTTGATGTTCTCAGCAGGAATGTCTATGTGATTGAAGAAATTATCATGCATAAAGTACCAGTAGCTCTGGTCGTGCTCTCTGGGAAGACCAACGTACTCGTCCATATTAAAGGTAACAACGTTCTTAAAGGAAACCTTGCCAGCCTTGTTCATCTCAATAAGGTTCTTGTAAACTCCGAGAGGGGAGGAACCGGTGGGAAGTCCAAGAATAAAGGGACGGTCTTCTTTGTGGTTGTTGATCGCATCGGCAATGTGCTGTGCTGCCCATGCGCACATCTCTGCATAGTCGTTTTTGATGATAAGTTTCATTCTTAAGTCACGCTCCAAAAAATAATAAAGGAATAATATGTAATTGTTCCATACATTATTATACACTTTTTTTGGGGGTTGTCCAGTTTTTTTCGATTTTTTTATAACAAACTGTTGACAAAATTGTTATAATAGCATATAATACATTTAACAATTAAGTTAAATGTTAAATGAGGAGGAGAAAAAATGAGCCTGCAACAAACGTTGAGAGCGCTTGCTGACCCTGTAAGGCGTGAAATATTAAATATGCTCAAAAAGGGCAGAATGTCAGCAGGGGAGATAACCGATCGTTTTGAGGTCAGCGGCGCCGCAGTTTCAAGGCACCTTTCGGTCTTAAAAGAGGCGGACCTCGTTTCAGATAAACGGGAGGGAAAGTTCATTTACTATGAGCTTAATGCCTCGGTGCTTGAAGAGATTATGCTCTGGATTTCAGAGCTGAATGGAGGAAAAAACGATGATCAAACAAAATAAGCTTAAAACAGTTATATCAACGCTCGCAATTCTTTTGCCGATCTTTGTTGGACTTATTCTTTGGGATAAACTGCCCGAAACCATTGCAACCCATTTCGGTATAGATAATAATGCAAACGGCTGGAGCAGTAAAGGCTTTGCGGTTTTCGGTATTCCGCTTGTTATGGCGGCTTTGCATCTTTTCTGCCTTGTAGTAACCTCGCTTGACCCAAAGCACAAAAACATAGGCAAAAAGCCGCTCGGTATGGTTTTTTGGATAATCCCGTCGGTGTCGCTTGTTGTTATGTCGGTAATTTACGCTATGGCTTTGGGAGTAAATATAAATGTCGGCTTTGTTTGTCTGTTGCTGATAGGCGCTTTGCTTGTGGTGATGGGAAATCTGCTCCCTAAAGCAAAACAGAATTATACCTTTGGCATAAAGGTGCCATGGGCGCTAGACGACGAGGATAACTGGAACAAGACCCACCGCCTTGCAGGATTTTGTATGGTAATAGCGGGCCTAATAACGCTTTTGACTGCATTTTTGCAAAATCCATTTATATTCTTTCCTGTTATCGCTGCTGCGCTTGTAGTTCCCATAGCGTACTCCTATATTCATTACAAAAAACACAGTAAATAAAACCAATTTCGGCAGGCTTGTTTTTAGGGCCTGCCGATTTTGTTAAATATAACACAACCATCTGATTTTGTTATAAATAGTAAATATTTTTGTAATTATCAGAATGGAAAATATATTATATCACAAAAAATATATTTACAAATTAAACCAAAAGGAGTATAATTTACAAGAATGGAGTATTATTTTCTAAAAATAAAATTACTTTAAGGAGAGGTTTTATGAAGAAGAAAATTCTGGCAGTTATTCTTAGTGTAGTTCTGCTGCTTAACGCAATTCCTTTTTCGGTTTTTGCGGCCACAGTAGAAACAACTGAAAATGCTGCAACCATCTTTACTGTTCCTGACGAGGGTGTGGACGGATATATTTCGTACAACAACTCGCGTCCCTCCGGAGCGACCGAAGCCAACGGTTATCATTGGGGTGTTGGCAGATGGACAACATCTGAAGGAGCCGGAGGAATTTTTAGGTACACAACCAGTGTAACCGAAAATGGTGAAAACTTTTTTAAGTACACATTTGGTGACGCAGGTAGCTTTGCTACAACAGGAGCAACAAATCATAGACTTACATTTCTTCCTGTAACCTATGAGCTCAATGTTAATTTTAGCGCTAATGCGAATAATACTGTAGAGGGAGGAACCTATGCTGGTGAACTCTACGGTGAACAGGCTATCAGTGCGCTTTACAGCAATGCTGCTGATTACAATTACATAGCTTTGCGCTTTAAGATGACAGGCGGCTTGGAAACAACTGCCTCTACTATGGAATTGTATTTTGGTACAGGCACGGGAAATGCGCCTGCCGTCACAGGTACACAGCTTATTGATTTAAACAGCAATGAAACAACAACTGTTGCTGACGGCGCTACAACAATAAGCATTCCTTATAACTTTGATGGCTGGATCATAGTGCCCTCAAGCGCGTTTTCAACAACAATTGACGCGGTTAAAAGAGTTGCGCCCAGATTTATGGTAAATTCTGAAACTGATAACTGGGACAATAGAAGTGTTTATTTCGGCGATATGATGATAGTCAAGGACGCTGATGCATTCAGAAAGACCGTTATGGGAATGCCGTCATTTGAACTGACTTCTACAGATAATAGCATCACAGTAACCAGCACAGATGCTGACGCTGTTTTCTCGCTCGATAAAGATGCAGGGGATAGCGCTTGGCTTGCGCTTGACGCATTTAATGCAACACTTACGGATCTTGAAAAAGATACTAAGTATACCATATATGCAAAGTATGTGGGCGGTACAAAAATTGCATCTAAAGAAATATGGACCTCTCCTTACAGCACACATAAGGGCGATAGCGCAAGCTACTTTATGAATGTCTATGATGACATCACAAAGAATCCATATATCACATACAAAGCGAACATCTCACCTGCTGGAATACAAGAGCTTGGCTGGCCTTCAAGCAGTGGTACACTCTGTAAGTACTATAATGATGAAACCACATATATGAAGGGTCAGAACGAAGCTGCTCTGCATATAAGAGAGTTTGCCGATGCAAAGGGAAACAAAGAAACCTTTATCGAGTTCGACAAGAACGAAGAGATAACATCTTGCGTAAACCAGGCTGTTTTAGCTGATGCTATTACATACGGTTCTGTTAGCACCTCAGGACTCCACAGCTCTATTGATAGAACTGATCTTAATTATATGGCAATCAGAATTAAGATTGAGGACGAGAACAATAAAACAAGCGGCTTTTATCTCTATATCAATGCAAGAAATATGACCTCTACTTTGGGCACTGCCTATATGATCGATAAGGCAACAGGTGCCGTCAGTACTCCTGACAGTTGGAAAAACTGGAACTCTAAAGACTATATCTTTGAGGGCGCTTTTGATGGATGGGTAGTTGTTCCTCTTGACATTTACGGCAAGGACAATATTACTAACGGTAGCAGCAGTAATGGCTCACTTTCCGTTCATCTCTATATGCATAATGGAATCAATGCTGAAACTCCTTGCCACGATAGTAAGTCCCATAGTATCGATGGTTGGGACGACAAGATCCTCTATCTTGGTGACATTGTAGTATTTGAAGATGAAAAACAGTTTAAGAGCGTTCACGTTTGCGGCGCGGTAGGCCATACAGGCGGAACTGCGACCTGTACCGAAAAGGCGGTATGTGAGGTTTGCGGAGAGTCCTACGGCACGACCCACCCCAACACCGAGATCAGAAACGTAACACAGGTATCCTGCACACAGGACGGCTACACAGGAGATACCTGGTGTCTTGACTGTAATACCCAGCTTTCAACAGGTAAGGTCGTTGAGTCGACCGGTGAGCACATTGATGTAGACGGTAAGCTTGAAACAAGCGATACCCAGCATTTCTATACCTGCTCCTGCGGCGAGACCTTTGATGTAGCTGATCACACAGGCAAAGCTGCAACCTGTAAGGAAAAGGCAGTTTGTTCTGTTTGTGGTGTATCATACGGCGAATTAGACACTGATAATCATATCGACGTAAGCAGCGAATGGTCTTATGACGAGACCCAGCACTACCATTCCTGCTCCTGCGGCGGAAAGCTTGATGTGGCTGACCACACAGGCGGAACTGCGACCGAAATCAGACTGGCGGTCTGTGAGGTGTGTGGAGCATCTTATGGTGAGCTTGATGCAACAGTAACAAATGACAAACCCATATTCACAGTTCCAGAGCCGAGCGATGATAGCTTTATTTGCTATAACAATGCCGGCTGGGATAAACCTAAAGGAGCGGGCTATTATTGGGGTCTTACAAGATGGACAACAGCAGATTATTTTAGCCGTTTTACCAGTGTAACCTTAAACGGCGAGAATTTCTTTACTAAGACCTTGGATGACACCTTAAGCTTTGCAACAGCGGGCGCAAAGAACTATAATATAACCTTCCTTCCCGCAACCTATGAGCTTGGCGTTAACTTTAATGCTAATGCAGATAATACAGTAACGGGCGGAACATATGAGGGACAGCTTTACGGTGAGCAGACTCTTGAAGCACTTCATTTTGATGTGGCAGACTATAACGCTATAGCTATCCGCTTTAAGATGACAGGCGGCAGCGCAGACACAACCTCTACATTGTCATTGCATTGCGGCGTGAATGAGGCTAACGGTTATCCTGCCGATCTTACAAATGTAAAGCTTGTTGATTTCAACGATAGCAGTATAACAACCGTTGAAAGCGGAACAACACTTGCGATTCCGTATAATTTTGACGGCTGGATCATTGTGCCCTCAACCTCGTTCAAAACAGAGATCACTGCTGTAAAGAGAATTGGATTTGCGCTCAGAGTAAGCAGCGAAACAGATAACTGGGATAACAGAACTGTTTACTTTGGCAATATGCATATTTTAAAGGACACTACAGGCTTTTTAGAGGAATATGCCTGCGGTTCAAACGGTCACATAGGTGATGCTACCTGTACCGAAAAGGCAGTATGTGAGATTTGCGGTGCTGAATATACCGACTCTCACATAACAGAGATCAGAAATGCGACAGCTGCAACATGCTCTGAAAATGGCTATACAGGCGATACCTGGTGTACTGTTTGCGAAACACAGCTCTCGGCCGGTACAGTTATTGAAGCCACAGGCGTGCACGTTGATGCAGACGATAAGTTTGAAACTAACGACACTCAGCATTTCTACACCTGCTCCTGCGGAGAAATCTTTGGAGCAGCTGACCATACAGGCGGAACGGCTACCTGTATTGAAAAAGCAGTATGTACTGATTGTGGTATGTCATATGGCGAGGTTGACACTACAGTTCACACCCGCACCGAACGCAGAAACATTGCAGAGGCAACTTGTGGTGCAACCGGTTATACAGGAGACATCTGGTGCCTTAATTGTAACACACAGACTGGAACCGGTACGACTACTGCTGCAACAGGAGCACATATAGGTGGAACAGTAACAGATACAGAGAAGCCTGTTTGTGATGCTTGCGGACAGGAATATGGTCTGTTGCCCTCAGAGTTTACCTATTCTGTGCTTGCTGACGGCACCATAGAAATTACAGGATGGAGCAAATCGGCATCTGCAGTTGTTATTCCTTCAACTATAGATGGATATACAGTGACAAGCATAGGCTCAGAGGCATTTTGTCATTGCGATTCCCTTAAAAGTGTTACGATCTCTGATGGTATAAAAAGTATAGGCGATGATGCATTTTCTCTTTGCTATCATCTTGAAACTGTAACCATTGGAAAAGGAGTTACAAGCATCGGAGCCAATGCATTTTATGATTGCAAGTCGCTTGAGAGTGTCACAATTCCTGAAGGCGTAACAAGTATAGGTTATGATGCATTTTGCTCCTGTGAATCACTTAAAAGCATCATAATCCCTGACAGCGTAACAAGTATAGGAGACACTGCGTTTATGGGTTGCGATTCTGTTACAAGCCTAGTAATTGGAGACGGCGTAACAGAAATAGGAGATAGTGCATTTTCTGGTTGCGATTCTGTTACAAGTTTAGTAATTGGAGATGGAGTAACAAGCCTCGACAGTATTAGCGATGCTTTCTGGAATTTCCCCAAACTCGAAACAGTTGTAATTGGAAGTGGTATAACCAATATCGATAGTTATTTTTTGGGTTGTGACACACTTAAAAGTGTAACCATTAGAAACGGTGTAACGAGCATTGGAGACCATGCATTCCAAGAATGTAGTTCACTTAAAAATATAACTATTGGAAATAGTGTTACGAGCATTGGCAATTCTGCATTTTATGGTTGTAGCTCGCTTGAAAGCATTGTGCTTCCCGATAGCGTAATGAGCATAGATGAATGGGCATTCCATTCTTGTAGCTCGCTTACAAGCATAACTATTGGAAAAGGCGTAACAAGCATAGCCGGAGCTTTTGATGAATGTACTGCTCTTACAAGGGTGGATATCTCCGACCTTGCAGCGTGGTGCGCTATTGAGTATGGCACTTTTGGCAATAACCCGTTAAATTATGCAAAAAATCTTTACCTCAATGGTGAACTTGTTACTGAATTAGTAATTCCCGATAGCGTAACAACCATAAATGCCTGTGCATTTGAAGGATGCACCTCGTTTACAAGCGTAGTGCTTCCTAATACCGTAACATCTATAGGAGAATACGCGTTTTTAGGCTGTACCGCTATCACAGACGTTTGGTATAACGGCACCAAGGCAGATAAAGAAAATATCACCTTTGGCGCAAGCAATGACTACCTCTTAAATGCAACCTGGCATTATTTAAATGAGTACACCTACAATGTATTAGAAGATGGAACAATTGAGATAACCGATTACACAGGCTCAGAAACCGAGCTTACCATTCCCTCAACCATCGACGGCTATAAGGTGACCGCAATTGGCAATAATGCATTTAGTTATTGCGAATCACTTACAAGTGTTACAATTCCTGATGGTGTAACAAGCATAGGCGATTCTGCGTTTTTGCATTGTAATTCTCTTACAAGCATCACAATCCCTGACAGCGTAATAAGCATAGGTGTTGAGGCATTTGTTGGCTGCACCTCGCTTACAAGTGTTACAATTCCTGACAGCGTAACAAGCATAGAACGCCTTGCATTTGATGGCTGCACCTCGCTTACAAGCGTTACACTTCCTAACGGAATAACACATTTATCAGACGATTTATTTGAGTTCTGTACTTCGCTTACAAGCATTACAATTCCCGATAGCGTAACAAGTATAGGATGGCAGGTATTTGAAGGCTGTTCGTCTCTTGAAAACATTATAATTCCTGATGGTGTAACAAGTATAGGCGGCGGCTTGTTCGTGTACTGTTCTGCACTTACCAGCATTATAATTCCTGACGGCGTAACAGAAATAGCTGTAACGACCTTCAACGGTTGTAGCTCTCTCAAGAGCATCACGATTCCCGCCAGCGTAACAAGCGTAGGCGAATATGCATTTAGTGAATGTGTATCACTTACAGATGTTTGGTATGGCGGCACCGAAGCACAGAAAGCCGAAATTTACATTTATGAGGATTCAGATAATAACAACCTCTTAAATGCAACCTGGCACTACAACACCTGCACAGGTGAGCATACCTACAGCGGCGATTGCGATTCCACCTGTAACAACTGTGATTGGACAAGAGAAGCTACAGGAGCTCACACAGGTGGCACCGCAACAGAAACAGAGAAGGCAATATGCGAGGTCTGCGGCGCGTCTTACGGCGAGCTTCTCACTGTGGAATTTGAGGTTACCTCAACCGAAACCTCTATTACAGTATCCAGCACAAAAACCGGACTTGTTTACTCGCTGGATAAGGATGCCGCAGAGGAGAATTGGCTCAGCCTTGAGGCATTTAATGCAACCTTAACAAGTCTTCCTAAGGATGTAAAGTATACCATTTATGCTAAATATCCCGAGTCGACAAACATAGTATCCAAAGAGGTTTGGACCGCGCCTTACAGCACACATAAGGGCGACGGCGCAAGCTATTTTATGAATGTCTATGACGATATTTCAGCTCATCCTTATCTTGCGTGGAATGAATCCCTTTTAGGAAAACGAGATATGGGCTGGCCTGGTAGTTATGCTCTTGCTAAAAATGAGGACGGAACCCATACATCAACAGTATCTTATTCGCGATTGTTCTTAAAAAATATCCATGGCGAAACCTTTATCGAGCTTGATAAATGCGAGGTCTATCCTGATGGACACGAAAAAGCAGGTACCGATAGAGGCTGCGTAAACCAGGCTTTCCTTGTAAACTCAATCACATATAATGGTGGCATTGCCAATCTTAACGGAGCGACCGAAACAGAGGCAGGACTTCATAGCTCTATCGATAGAACTAACCTTAATTATGTTGGTATAAGAGTTAAGATCGATGAGCTTAATGATGAAAATAAGAAGAGTTCATTCTTCTTATGGAGTGGTGTAAATCTCGATGGTAGTATCACTTCTAATAGGCTTATCCAAGATTTAAGTGAAGCCTATCTCATTGACAAGGTGACGGGAGCCGTTATTGACCCCGAATGGACTGGATACAACCTCGTCTTTACGGGCGAGTTTGACGGTTGGGTAGTATTCCCGATGAGTGCTTCTGACGGTGTGACTTATGGTAGCGAAACCTATGATGGCAAAACTATCTGGACTGAAAGCGTCGCAAGCATTCAGATATTTATGCATGATGAGTCTACCTGTGCGGACACCCATTTATTTGATGATAGTGTCAGCGACTGGGACAACAAGATTCTCTATCTCGGCGATATTGTAGTATTCAGCGACAAAGAGCAGTTTAACAGTGTTCACGCCGTTGCCTTTGCAGATGTAGTTCACTCAGGCGGAACTGCAACTTGTAGCAAAAAGGCTGTTTGTACGATTTGCGGTGAGGAATACGGTGAGTTTGACACTACAGCTCACGGCACAAACACCGAGATCAGAGATGCAGTAGATGCAACCTGTGTCGATGATGGATATACAGGCGATACCTGGTGTATTGACTGTAACACCCAGATAGCAACGGGCACTGTAATCTCTGCAATAGGCGAGCATACAGGCGGAACAGCAACCTGTATAAATAAGGCAGTTTGTGCACTTTGCGGTGAGGAATACGGTGAGGTAGACACAACTAATCACGCGAATACCGAAATCAGAGATGCAGCAGATGCAACCTGTGTTGATGGTGGCTATACAGGCGACACCTGGTGCCTTGACTGTAACACCAAGATCGCAACAGGTTCGACCATTGCAGCAACAGGCGTCCACACAGGCGGCACCGCAACCGAGACCGAGAAGGCAATATGCGATGTCTGCGGCGAGGCCTACGGCGAGCTTAAGCCTGCACTTGTAAATCACAAAAATATCTTTACCGTTCCCGAGCCTGGCGATGATGGTAATATCAGCTATAATAACACCGGCTGGAATAAGCCTCAGGGAACAGGATATTATTGGGGTATGGCCAGATGGACAACAACCGAAAAAGCTACCGCTAAGTTCTATAATCAGGACAGTGTAGATGTAAACGGAGAGTATATGTTTAAGACCGAGGTTACTGAAGAGCAGGTTGCTCAGGTAACATATCTCCCTGTAACCTATGAGCTTAACGTTTGCTATAACGCTACAGCAGATAATACCGCTGCAGGCGGCACGTACGAAGGCGAGCTTTACGGCGTTCAGCCTATAAGCGCACTTTATTCAGATGCTGCTGATTACAACTATGTTGCAATTCGCCATAAGATCGTTGGCGATACAGAAACTCCTGCCTACATCCATGTTGGCACAACAAATGCTAATACCGGAAAATGCGATTGGCAGAATGTAGTTTTGATCAACTACACAGATAATACCTGCATAACCATAACAGAATCATCAACAACCTATAATATTCCCGCAAACTTTGATGGTTGGATCATAGTTCCGCAGTCGCAGTTCTATAATTCTACCGCTATAGAGAATGTTACAGCCGTTGGATTCAGATATCTCTCTGACACAAACGGTAAAACCTTCTACACAGGCGATATGAAGATCGTTAAGGCCCTTGACGAGTTTAAGGGTGACTACACCGGCTGTGAAAACGGTAAACATACAGGTGGCACCGCAACTTGTAGCAAAAAGGCAGTATGTGCTGTTTGCGGCGAGGAATACGGCGAGCTTGACACTACAGCCCACGGCACAAACACCGAGATCAGAGATCAATTAGCGGCAACCTGTTTGGAAAATGGTTACTCGGGAGATACATGGTGTCTTGACTGTAACACTATTATTGAAGAGGGTAATATAGTTCCTTTACTGGGCCACGGTCCTAACACTGCCATAAAAGGCAGAATAGAAGCAACCTGCGGTGAGGACGGCTACACAGGCGATACCTGGTGCTATGACTGTAACACAGTGATTGAAACAGGTACAACTATTGCTGCAACAGGCGCTCACAGCGGCGGCACAGCAACCTGTATAAATAAGGCAGTATGTACCGTTTGCGGCACGTCCTACGGAGAGCTTGATGCATCAGCTCACGGCACAAACACCGAGATCAGAGATGCAGTAAATGCAACCTGTGTCGATGAGGGCTATACAGGCGACACCTGGTGCCTTGACTGTAACACAGTGATTGAAACAGGCACAACTATTGCCGCAACAGGCGAGCATACAGGCGGCAGCGCAACCGAGACCCAGAAGGCTGTTTGTGATGTCTGCGGACAGGAGTATGGTGATTATGCTGTTTCCTCTGATTACACCTACAATGTATTAGAAGACGGAACTATCGAGATAACAGGCTACACAGGCTCAGAAACCGAGCTTACCATTCCCTCAACTATCGACGGCTATAAGGTAACCGGCATAGGAAATGAGGCATTTTATAGGTGTGATTCGCTTACAAGCATCACAATTCCTGATGGCGTAACAAGCATAGGCGGTGGAACGTTTGGTGAATGCAGTTCACTCGTAAGCATCACTATCCCTGACAGTGTAACAAGCATAGGCAATGGCGTATTTTTGAATTGTTTTGCTCTTACCAGTGTTATAATACCCGACAGCGTAACAAGTATAGGCGTAAGCGTATTTTATAACTGTAGTTCGCTTACAAGCATCACAATTCCCGATAGCGTAACCGGCATAGGCGATTATGCATTTTATAATTGTAGCTCGCTTACAAGCATCACAATTCCCGATAGCGTAACAACTATAGGCTCTGATGCATTTGGAGGCTGTTATTCGCTTACAAGCATCGTTATTCCCGAGGCTGTAACAGCCATATACGACAACACATTTTATGGTTGTTATTCGCTTACAAGCATCACAATTCCTGATGGTGTAACAAGTATAGGTGATAGTGCATTTGAGGGGTGTAGCGCGCTTAAAGACATTACAATTCCCGATAGCGTAACAAGCATAGGTGATTTTGCATTTTGTGAATGCAGCGCGTTTAAAGACATTACAATTCCCGATAGTGTAACCGGCATAGGCGATTATGCATTTTGTAATTGTACTTCTCTTACAAGCATCACAATTTCCAATAGCGTAACAACCATAGGCGAATATGCATTTAGTGAATGTGTATCACTTACAGATGTTTGGTATGATGGCACCGAGGCAGATAAAGAAAATATCACCTTTGGTACAGATAATGAATATCTTCTTAATGCAACCTGGCATTACAACACCTGCATAGGCGAGCATACCTACAGCGGCGATTGTGACAGCAGCTGTAACAACTGTGGTTGGACTCGAACTGTTGAGGTAGATCATACCTATGATAATGCCTGCGATGCTGTATGTAATGCATGCGGTAATACAAGAGAGGTGTCTGGACACACCGGCGGAAATGCAACCTGTAGCAAGCAGGCTGTTTGTGAGGTTTGCGGCGTTTCCTACGGAGAGCTTGATGCCGCAAACCACGGCACAAATACCGAACTCAGAAATGCTGTAGAAGAAACCTGCGGCGCAGACGGATACACCGGCAACGTTGTATGTAAGGACTGCGGCACTATATTAGAAAAGGGCACAGTAATCTCTGCAACAGGCGCCCACACAGGCGGCACCGCAACAGAAACCGAGAAGGCTGTTTGTGAGGTCTGCGGCGCGTCTTACGGCAATTACTCAAACGAGGCAGACTTCGAGTACACCATCCTTGCAAACGGCACAGCCGAGATAACTGGATATATCGGCGATGCAACCGAGGTCATAATCCCCCCGAGCTTAGACGGACACAAGGTAACCAGTATTGGAGTTGCGGCATTCTACAATAATGACTCAATTACTAAGGTGGTTATTCCTAATGGAGTTACCATACTTAACTCGCAGGCATTCTATGAATGTACAGCATTAGCTCAGGTAGTTATTCCAAACAGCGTTAAAACTGTAGATGACTTTGCATTCTACGGATGTACTTCACTTAAAAGAGTTACCATTCCCAATAGCGTAACAAGTATGGGTGTAGCAGTATTTGAGAACTGTAGTTCGCTTATAACCGTTAAGCTTTCAAGTAAGCTTGACAATATCAGCGCCTCGCTCTTCTCTAACTGTCCTAACCTTACAAGCATAGTTATTCCCGAGGCTGTAACAACCATATATGACAACGCGTTTTATGGCTGTAGCGCACTGACCCAGTTAACCCTGCCCGACAGTGTAGAGTATATATACTATTCAGCATTCACAGGCTGTAGCTCACTGGATAACGTAGTTATTCCCGAGAATACAGTATTGGAGAGCGCAGCAGAGCTGTTCCCGTTAACAACAGTGCTTATGGTATATGAAAACTCACCCGCACATAACTATGCAGTTGAGTTTGATCATCCCTATCATGTAATTAATAAGACCGAGAACCCCGACGTTTCCTACGGAACCTCGGTTGGCGGAACCGTAAAATATACCGACGGAACCGCAGCAACAGGCTTAACAGTTCAGATGGTATATGCAGACGGAAAGGTTAAGGAAACAGTAACCACCGATGCAACAGGTAAGTTCTCGTTTACCTATGTAGAGATCGGAGATTATACCATAAAGGTAACCGATGTAAACGGAAACAGCGCATCAAGTAAGATCTCTGTAAAGAGAATGAACGATACAGATGTTTTCGTAGAGGGAGATGTAGAGCTTAAGCTCGAAAAGAGCTATAGCATCAGCGGAACAGTAAGTGAAGGAAATTCAAAGGTAACAGTAACCGATGAAAACGGAAACGTAATAGTCAGCGTTACAACCGATGCAAACGGAAACTTCACAATAGACAACCTGCCCAACGGTAGCTATGTAATAACTGCAGAAACCGAAAATGGAAGCGTAACACAGGAAATTACCGTTCATAACGGAACAGTAACGGATATAACCCTTGAAATTCCTGCAGAGTCAGCAACCATCTGGGGATATGTAGAGATAGAGGACAGAGATAAAGGACATAACCGCCGTAAGTGGATACAGGTAACCCTGTATAATCAGGATGGTGTGGCCGTTGCACAGTGCAAGAGCAATAGCCAAGGAGAATATCGCTTTGAAAATGTTCCCCTCGGAAATTATAGTATAGTAGCAGAAACTGCAGAAATGCGCCCGGATAAAAAACACGGCTTTGACAGAAACCACGCCTTAAAGGGCTACGCCTATGTAACCGTAGAGGCAGTCGGACTCATCCAGGCAGAAACAATAGTTCTGTATGAGGAGAACGACCACCTTGCAACAGTTGCAGGAAAGGTAACAGCACAGGGCGAGGCTCAGATAAGCGAGGTTATCCTGCGCGATGTATTCTATAACGAAATAGCACGCTGCACAACAACAAATAACGGTAAATATGTATTCAAAAACGTAAGAGACGGAATGTACTTCGTCACCGCAATAACAGAAAGCTACGGAATGAGCTTTGCAGTTGTTGTCGTACGCGACGGTAAGGTATATGGAAATACCGATATATTTGTTAAGAAGAGCGATAAGATCAAGGATAGAGAAGATAAGTTTAAAAACGATATCCCCGAGCTTAAGGATCGAAATGAGGCAGCAAACTATAGAGATAGAATAGCAGAAGAAAAACGTCATTACGACGCACTTTCTGATAAGGAAAAGAAACAGCTCTCCAAGGAGTATGTTGACCGCCTTAATAAATATCTGGAATGGTTGTCAAACGTAACCTACAACGCAGTAACCGATA
The DNA here is from genome assembly GCA_017461245.1 of Oscillospiraceae bacterium. GTDB lineage: Bacteria > Bacillota > Clostridia > Oscillospirales > Ruminococcaceae > SIG578. The sequence continues at coordinate 21,358 of JAFTYW010000036.1, read as the reverse complement.
ACGAAAACGAGAAGGTAACTGTAGAAAACGGAGGTCTGGCCCTTTCCGGAGATAACATTGAGAATAAAGAAGAAATAACCTTTACGATCAATGTAACCAAGACAGACGGACATACCGCAAGCACTGATGGAATAAAGAACGAGCAAGACTTTATACACCATTCAATGCAGGACACCGCAGGAGAGAAAGAGATCAAGCAGTATTACGAGATCTCAATGACTAAGACCAGCGGTGATGAGGAAACCAAGATCACAAATGTGTATAAGGATACAGGAGCAAAGGGCAAATTCCGCATCACAATGGATATTCCCGAGGAATACCGCGGATACAAGCATTACAATATGCTTCACGTTCATAACGGAGAGGTAGTAACACTTGCAGACCTTGACGACGATCCTAATACCATAACCTTCGAGGTCGACAGATTCTCAACCTTTGCATTAACAGCAACCGACGAGACCTTGAGCGTAGAAGGTGCAGACCTTAAATTCTCAGGCGCATCACTTACATTACAGGATAATCTTGCAATAAACTATAAGGTCAAAAAATCCTTGTTTGAGGAGAACGGATATTCAGATCCTTATGTTAAGTTTGTATTAAATGGTAAAGAAACAGTAGTAAGTGAATACAGAGTAGATGGTGACAAATATATATTTGACTTTACAGATATTGCACCCTACCAGATGAACGACACTATTTATGCAACCCTTTATGCAAACTTCGGAAACACCTTAAATGAAAGTGAAACAAGAGAATACAGCGTAGCAGAATACTGCTACAATATGCTCAACAAGTACTCGGCAGATGCCTATGCAGAATTCAGAACCCTGCTTGTAGATCTGCTTAATTACGGAGCAGAAACACAGACATACCAGAGTTATAGAACAGATGCATTGGTAAATGCTTCGCTCACAGAAACTCAAAAGGCTTGGGGAACAGCAGAAGACCCGACGCTCGAATCAGTAATGAATAAAGAATACGCTACAATAGAAAATCCCACAGTTACATGGAAGGGCGCAGGCTTAAATCTTAGAGATTCAATAACATTGAGATTCAAGCTTTATGCTGAGAACATTCAAAATCTTACTGTTAAAATAACAACAGAAGACGGAGAAAAATGGACAATTAAGAGTAGAGAATTTGAAAAGACAGAAGATAACTATTATGTCTACTTTGATTGTTTAAGCGCCGCACAGATGAGTGAAGCAGTTTATGTAACTGTATACAACGGAGATGTAGCTGTAAGTAACACGATATGCTATAGTATTGAGTCATACGCATATACAAAGCAAAACGATGAGGATGAAAATCTGAGTAAGCTTGTAAAAGCAATGATGAAATACGGAAATTCTGCATGTGTATATTACGAACTTATAAATCAATAAAGGGAGAGAACGATGGAAACTAAACAGTATATTGAGCCCGAGATGGAGGTAACCCTAATAACCGCGCGTGATGTTATCCGAACAAGCGGTGGTAAAAATGAGGTAGTGCTTCCTGATGATGATTGGGAATAAAAAGGAGCTTGCTTAAATAACAAGCCAAATCCCGCGGGAGATAATTAAACAACAAAAACGGCAGGTCTTTGCGACCTGCCGTTTTTTGTGCAATTTTAACTGGTTTTTGGGCAGAGAAAAAGGTATTGACAAATCTGTCTATTGGTGATAGACTAAAATTAAAGATAAAACAAAGCATACAAAGCTTGATAATGTAGTTCTTGTAGCTTTTAAATAAAGGGGGCAGAAAAATGGAAAACGCAAAACTCGGAGCAGTTGAGGCAAGGTTCGCCGATATTGTATGGCAGAATCAGCCGCTTACAACAAAACGGCTTATAAAACTTTGCGAGGAAAACTTAAACTGGAAGAGAACTACTACCTATACAGTCTTAAAAAAGCTCTGCGAGAGAGGTATCTTTTTAACCGAGAACAGCACAGTTACCGCTCTCATTTCGAGAGAGGAGTTTTACGCCATTCAGAGCGAGAAGTTCGTTGAGGACACCTTTGACGGCTCGCTTCCCGCATTTCTTGCCGCCTTTACTGCAAGAAAAGCCCTTACAGACGAGGAGGTTAACGAGCTTCGCCGAATGGTCAAAGAGTATGAGGAGGGGAGAAAATGAGTGAGATTTTTCTTAAACTCGTAAATTTAAGCATAACGGCAAGTTGGCTTGTACTGGCGGTTGTTGTTCTGCGCCTTGTTTTCAAAAAAGCGCCTAAGTTTATTCACTGCATTATGTGGGCACTTGTCGGCATAAGGCTGGTTTTGCCGTTTTCTATTGAGAGCATTTTCAGCCTTATACCCAGCGCTCAGACTATCCCCGATGAGCTTTTGACAGAAAATAGCTTTGATATCAACACCGGAATAAATTTTGTCGATGACCGCGTAAATGATTATCTTGGCAGCCATTATTACGAGGGTGTAACAGTGCCTGCAAATAACGGATATGATATTATGAGTATTCTTGCAGTGATTTGGCTCGCGGGAATAGCCGTAATGCTCGTTTATACCTTGGTAAGCTATCTGCGAATTTATAAAAGGGTCAGTGCCTCGATATGTGTAAAGGAAAATGTCTTTATATGCGACGATATTGACACACCCTTTATCCTCGGCGTTTTCCGCCCAAGAATTTATTTGCCCTCGTCAATGAGCGAGGCGGATGCAGAGTACGTAATAGCGCACGAAAAGGCACACCTAAAGCGCCTCGACCATCTTTGGAAACCTCTCGGTTTTCTCATTTTGGCGGTCTACTGGTTTAATCCTGTATTGTGGCTGGCGTATTTCCTGCTTTGCAGAGATATTGAGTTTGCCTGCGACGAAAAGGTTATCGGCTCTCTCGGTGCAGAGGTTAAAAAGCCTTACTCCGACGCGCTTATAAATTGCAGCGTGCCTCGCAAAATGCTTGCGGCTTGCCCGCTTGCATTCGGAGAGACCTCTGTAAAGAGCCGCATTAAATCGGTGCTTAGCTTTAAAAAGCCTGCTGTTTGGATAATCATAGCATCGATCCTCGCTGTGTCCGTAGCGGCAGTCTGCCTGCTCACCAATCCCAAAACAAACGATAATAAAGAACCGTCAAGCAGTAATGGCAGTAATGTGAGCGGTGGCGTAAGTAGTGGTATTAGTCAAGAGGAGAATGTAAACGCTTCTTTTAACGCCACTGTTCTTGAGGTAGGCTCAAATTCTATTTTGGTATCGCCCGATAAGGATAGCAATGAATTTAGGTCCTCGGATAAAATCTCTGTTTCAAAGAACGTTATATCCCAAATTCCCATTCCTAATCTCGCGGTCGGCAGTAGGGTAATGGTAGTTTATAACGGACAAATCTTAGAAAGCTATCCCGCCCAAATAAACAATGTTTTTGCAATCTATCTTGTCGAAGCGGGCTCTGTTGACGTTCCTTATAAGATCTCTTATGCAAATTATACGACTAAAAGCTGGATCTACGAATCGGCGCTCAACATCTCAAAAATGTATCAAGACTCTCAAAAGCACCTGCCTATCTACAAGTTTGAAAGCCGAGATGAGTTAGAGCAGTTTAAGGCGTCTGCAGGAGGATCGCTTAGCATCAGCGAATCGTATGATAATATTCAGTCGCTTAACGATGCAACCGCAGAGTACGGCGCAGAATTTTTTAAAGACAATGCGCTTATCCTTACCTACCTTTCCTCAACAAGCAGTACTTGGAGATATGGCGTAAAAGAGATTTACAACGACGGTAAGAATTTTAAACTTACCATAATGCGAAGCGATAGTAGCGAAACCGGTGACAGCGCTATGTGCGGCTGGTACGTAACGACCGAGGTCAAAAAAGTGGAAATCAAAAACTGCACCAGCTTTGACGCCGTCTGCAATGATATAGACAGCGGAATTTCAGTTCCTCAGCAAGAAAAAGTAGTCAATTTTAATTTAGATGCCTCGCAAATTACCCAAATAGAAGCGGTGCGCAAGCCGTCGCATAAGGGTGACGAGGTTACCGTAACCTCAGCGGACACAATTTCAAAATTCATTTCCTATTTTAATAACGTTCAGTTTAAGGAATATAAGAACGCTCAAATTGAGCCGTCATCTGAAATGATTACTTATGTAACGCTGACCTATAAAAACGGCAACACCGACACCCTTTTGCTTAAGAGTTACCCCGAGTACAACGGTCAGAAATATAAGTACACCGATTACGGCGACGAAGGGGAAATGGAAAAAATTCTTTTTGGAGCTTATGAGATAAACCGGGCGGAAACCTACCGTGAGCTAATAAGCCAAAAGATTACTGCCGTTCATATTCTCAGAAAAGAAAAGCCAATCGTAAATGGTTATTATCAGGAAAAATTCGTTGTGGCAAAAAGCTACACCAAAGATATACCACAGATGCTAAAAAGCTTCCTTAACACAAATCATTGTGAAGAAAAAGAAGTTGGTGAATGGGCAAGGCTTGTTGCAGGTTGGCCCGAAAAATACGCTGTTGTTGCCTGCCTTGAGGATAACACAACAATGATCTTGACCGTTCATTTTGATAAGGGTAGCTCAAGAAATTATATAGCAATAACAACCATTGATGAACAGTTTGTAGAAGAGGAAAAATCTCCCGAATACTTAGAGCGTGGATATACAAGATACTTCGCATCAGAAGATTTTGCAAAGTTTATATTGTCAATTCTTGAATAAACAAAAGGGCGCCAAAAGGCGCTTTTTTGTTTGCTTGACTTTACTAAAATATACCCGTATAATATAGAGGTTGCTATTTCACTTTTGGAGGAAAAAATGGTTATCCAGCTTTCAGATCACTTTACGTATAAAAAGCTGCTGCGTTTCACCCTGCCATCGATAGTTATGATGCTCTTTACCTCTATCTACGGCGTTGTGGACGGCTTTTTTGTTTCCAATTTCGTTGGTAAAACTCCCTTTGCCGCCGTTAATTTTATTATGCCGCTTTTAATGGTGCTTGGCGCAGTCGGCTCAATGTTCGGAACAGGCGGCAGCGCCCTTATCGGCAAAACAATGGGCGAGGGGGATATGGAAAAGGCTAAGAAGCAGTTTTCCCTTTTTGTTTACGTTTCGGCGGCCTGCGGTCTTGTTATAGCGGTGCTTGGAATAATCTATATGCGCCCGCTTGCCGCGCTTCTCGGCGCAGAGGGCCAAATGCTCGAGGACTGCGTGCTTTACGGCCGAATTATTCTTGTGGCCCTGCCTGCCTTTGTGCTTCAGTATGAGTTTCAGAGCTTTTTTGTTACTGCCGAAAAGCCACAGCTGGGACTTTACGTAACTGTTGCGGCGGGCGTAACCAATATGGTGCTTGACGCACTTTTAGTTGCAGTATTTCCGTTTGGCCTTGCAGGTGCGGCGGTAGCAACGGCTTTGAGCCAGATGGTCGGCGGCGTTGTTCCGCTCATCTATTTTTCGAGAGAAAACACAAGCTTACTTAGGCTCACAAGGACAAGCTTTGACGGTAAGGGGCTTTTAAAGGCCTGCGCAAACGGCGCATCCGAGTTTCTCTCAAACATTTCAATGTCTGTTGTCGGTATGCTCTATAATGTTCAGCTTATAAAGTATGCGGGCGAAGACGGCGTTGCCGCCTACGGAACGCTGATGTACGTAAACTTCTGCTTTCTTGCCGCCTTTATCGGCTACAGCGTTGGAACTGCGCCCATAATAAGCTATCATTTCGGCGCAAAGAACACCGCCGAGCTTAAAAGTCTGCTCAAAAAGAGCCTTGTTATTATAGGCATCTTTTCGGTCTCAATGCTTATCTTAGGTGAGGCGCTTGCAAAGCCGCTCTCACTTATGTTTGTCGGCTATGACAAAGACCTGCTCCGGATGACACTGCGAGGATTTTTAATTTTCTCCTTCTGCTTCCTTTTCGCAGGAGTTCCCATTTTTGGCTCGTCCTTTTTCACCGCTTTAAACGATGGTCTCGTTTCGGCACTCATTTCTTTCTTAAGAACTGTAGTTTTTCAGGTTGCCGCCGTTATGATCTTCCCGCTTATCTGGCAGCTTGACGGAATATGGATATCGGTAGTTGCCGCCGATATGGTTGCGGCGATTGTAACCGCTGCCTTCTTTGTAGGCAATAAGAAAAAATATCAGTATTGACATAAAGGTCAAGAAGTTATAAAATTGTAACAGTAATATTTTTTTGACAGTAAAATGATGTATAAGGATATACATCGGAGGTTTTCTAAATGATCTGTAATAACATTCTTGAGGCGATGGGCAACACCCCAATAATTCGCTTAAACCGTATGACCCAGCCCGACAGCGCTGAGATTTTGGTAAAGTTTGAGGGACTTAACGTTGGCGGCTCAATTAAGACAAGAACAGCATACAATATGTTGCTTGAGGCCGAAAAGGCAGGAAAAATAAATAAGGATACTATTATAGTCGAGCCAACCAGCGGCAATCAAGGAATAGGCCTTGCCCTTGTCGGTGCAGTTAAGGGCTATAAAACTAAGATAATTATGCCCGATTCCGTCAGCGAGGAGCGCAGAAAACTGGTTGAGCATTACGGCGCAGAGGTTATCCTCATTCACGATGCGGGCAATATCGGCAAATGTATCGAAGAGTGCCTTAACACCGCCCTTAAAATGCAGAGCGAAAACAAAAATGTTTTTGTTCCTCAGCAGTTTGTAAACCCTGCAAACCCCGCCGTTCAGAGAAGGCAGACCGCTAAAGAGATAATCGAGCAGGTCGGCAAGGAGATTCACGGCTTTTGTTCGGGAATTGGAACGGGCGGCACTATTACGGGAATAGGCGAGGTTTTAAAGGAGCACAATCCCGATATTACCATCTGGGCAGTCGAGCCCGAGGATGCCGCAATTTTGTCGGGAGGCTCTATCGGAACACATCTGCAGATGGGAATTGGCGATGGAGTTATCCCCGAGATATTAAATCTTGAAATTTACAGCGATATTTGCATTATAAAGGACGAGGAAGCTATTCAGACGGCTAAGGACCTTGCCTCTAAAGAGGGAATTATGTGCGGAATTTCGAGCGGTACAAACGTTGCGGCGGCAATAAAGCTTGCTAAAAAGCTCGGGCCTGGAAAGACGGTTGTAACCGTCCTGCCAGATACCGCTGAGAGATATTTTTCAACCCCGCTTTTTGATTAAACTTAAAAAAGGATGCTGAATTTCAGCATCCTTTTTTGTTATAGCTTTTTAACGAATAGCGCCCTTATGGCATTTAAAACTGCGATTATCATAACGCCAACATCGGCAAAGATCGCAAGCCACATATTTGCAAAGCCTAAAGCTACAAGAATAAGGGACAAAACCTTTACACCTATCGCAAAAACAATGTTCTGGTAAACTATCGAAAGGCAGTTGCGGGAAATCTTAACCGCCTTTGCAATTTTGAGCGGGTCGTCGTCCATAAGAACTATGTCGGCGGCCTCAATTGCGGCGTCTGATCCCATTGCGCCCATAGCAATTCCTATGTCGGCGCGGGAGAGAACGGGTGCGTCGTTAATTCCGTCGCCCACAAATGCAAGCTTAAGCTTTTTTGGTTTCTCGCAAAGTAGCTCCTCGACCCTTGAAACCTTGTCGGCGGGCAAAAGCTCGCCGAAAACCTCGTCAAGCTTAAGCTCGGCGGCAACACTTTCGGCTACTGCCTTGCTGTCGCCCGTCAGCATAACAGTTTTCTTTATTCCCGCTTTTTTGAGCGCCGAAATTGCTTTTTCAGAGTTAGGCTTTACCTTGTCTGAAATGGCAATATGCCCAGCATACTTGCCGTCGATCGCCAAATAAACAATAGTGCCGATGGTATCTATCTCGGCGCAGTCTATTTTAAAGCGTTCCATAAGCTTTTTGTTGCCTGCGCAGACTGCACGGCTGTCAACCTTTGCAGTGACGCCCTCGCCACTAAACTCCTTAATATCGGTAACGCGGCTACGCTCCAGCTCTTTTCCGTAAGTGGAAATGATGCTTTTGCTGATAGGGTGGGAGGATGCGCTCTCAGCGAGCGCGGCAAATTCAAGCAGACTTTCCTCTGACATATTAGCGGCGCTGATTTCGGCAACTTCAAAAACACCTTGGGTCAGCGTTCCTGTTTTGTCAAACACAACGTAGCCTGTCTGCGACAGAGCTTCTAAATAGTTAGAGCCCTTTATGAGTATGCCTTCCTTGCTCGCTCCGCCAATTCCTGCAAAGAAGGTGAGCGGAATGCTTATAACCAGCGCGCAGGGGCAGCTTGCAACGAGGAAGGATAGCGCTCTGTAAAGCCAAACGCTCCAGTTTGCATCTGCACTAAAAGGTAAACTAACAAGCGGGGGAATGAGTGCTAAGGCAAGCGCACTGTAGCAGACTGCAGGGGTGTAAATTTTAGCAAACTTAGAGATGAAAGCCTCTGACTTTGATTTGCGTGAGCTTGCGTTTTCAACAAGATCCAGTATTTTTGAAACAGTTGACTCGCCAAATTCCTTGGTGGTACGAATTTTTAAAACACCTGTTAGGTTTATGCACCCGCTGATGATATCGTCGCCGCATTTTACGTCTCTTGGCAGGCTTTCACCCGTCAAGGCGCTTGTGTTAAGCGACGATGCACCATCTACCACAACGCCGTCAATGGCAACCTTTTCGCCCGGCCTTACTGTGATGATGGTACCAATTTCGACCTCGTCGGGATCGACCTTAATAAGCTTTCCGTCAACCTCAACGTTTGCATAGTCGGGGCGTATGTCCATAAGTGCGCCGATATTTCTGCGGCTTTTCCCCACAGCGTAGCTCTGAAAAAGTTCGCCGATCTGATAAAATAGCATAACTGCAACCGCTTCGGTGTAGTCGCCGTTTTGCAGAGCGCCGAGCAACAGCGCACCGAGGGTTGCAATAGCCATCAAAAAGTTTTCGTCAAAAACCTGCTTGTTTAAAATGCCTTTTGCTGCCTTTATCAAAATATCGTAACCGATAACGGCGTAGGGGATAAGATAGAGAATAAAACGAACTAAACCCTCTGTTATAAAAACAGATAGGACAATCATCATAAGCAGCGCCGCAATAATTCGGCACAGCATTTTTCTCTGTTTTTTGGTCATATAGCATCACTTTCCTTATGTAAGGCTTAGAGATAGATCTCGCAGTCGCTTTCAACCTTTTTACAGGCCTTGAGAACGTCCTTCATAACGGCGGTAATGTCTGCACCGTCCTCAAATTCTACGGTAAGCTTTTGCGTCATAAAGTTTATAACCGCGTCCTTTACGCCCGCAGTTTTTTTGGTCGCAGCTTCCATTTTGCTCGAGCAGTTAGCGCAGTCAACCTCAATTTTGTACACCTTTTTCATAGTAAGTAAAACTCCTTTTAAGTTTATGATTAAATAATCTTTTAATCGTCTTTTACAGTATATTCGACAAATAACACAAAGTCAATCAAGGCGGGCAAAAGCTTTCCCGATGGGATAAATTTATGTCTGAAAGGGTTATTTTTTGCAAAAACTGTTGCTTGCCTCATTTTAAGGTGGTATACTTTTTAAAAAGGAGTGATAATATGCAAAACGCGCATCTGCCGCACCATCACGGCGAGCTTTCCAAGAGTTTAGAACTTGCTATGCCAAAGGCGCAGACCTTTGAAACGGTTTCGGATATTTTTAAAATGATGAGTGATAGCAGCCGTATTCAGATCTTTTGGCTGCTTTGCCATTGCGAGCAGTGTGTTATAAACATTTCAGCCCTTTTAGAAATGAGTAGCCCTGCCGTGTCGCACCATCTAAAGCTCTTAAAAACTGCAGGCCTTGTTATAAGCAGGCGAGAGGGAAAAGAGGTTTATTACACCGCCGCCAAGACCCCTAATTCGCAGATCTTGCACGATATGATTGAAAAAACGGTCGAGGTCGCCTGCCCGAGCGAAGAATGCTTCGCCGCTCACGCGGTTTACAATTCGCAGATACAGACTGTAAACGATGTTCGCGAATTTTTAACTACTAACTTAAGCCGCCGCTACACAATAGAGGAGCTTGCACAGAAATTCCATATAAATCAAACCACCCTAAAATCAGCCTTTAAAACCGTTTTCGGCAAGCCGCTTGCGGCGTATATGAAGGAATACCGCATAAAAAGGGCAATGAAGCTTCTCTTAGGCGGCAGCCTTTCAATAGCTGAGATCGCTTGCGAGGTAGGGTATGAAAATCAGAGCAAATTCACCAAGGCATTTAAGGATCTGACGGGTCAGCTCCCCAAGGATTACCGAAAACTGTATTCAAAATAAAAAAGCACTCAGCTTGTTGAGTGCGTTTTCTCTTTACAACGGCGAAGTTTGGCGGTATAATGTAACTAACATATTTTTCTAAAACTGTTAACAGAAAGGATGAAAAACAAATGAATTTCAGCCCAAACAGCACCTTTATGTATATTATTGCGGCTTGTGTAATTGTTTTCGTTTTGGCGCAGTCGGCGTTTTTCCTCGTAAGAGCGTATAAGAGGGGAAAGGAAATTGGCTTGTCGGCCGCAAAGCTTAAAAAGACAATTATCTCAACTACCGTTTTCACAATTGCTCCTGCAATTTCAATATTGCTCGGCGTTGTAGTTTTGGCGGAGTTTTTGGGAATACCGCTTCCTTGGATCAGGCTTAGCGTTATCGGTGCCCTTACATACGAGCTGCCCGCCGCTCAGACAACCGCCAATGCCTTGAATGTTGAAGTTTCCGAGCTTATAACCGATCCCAAGGTCTACTCGGCAATCGCCTGGGTAATGACGTTAGGAATTATGCCGAGCATAATCCTGCCGCCAATTCTTATGAAGAAAATTCAAGGCGGTATGATAAAGATAAGAAACAAGGACAGCAAGTGGGGCGATATATTCCAGACCTCGCTCTTCCTCGGTATGATATCGGCGTTTTTAGGTCTTGTTTTTTCCGACGTACGAAACGGCCTCGCGGGCTGGATCCCCATCTTTGTTCTGATAGTTTCCGCTGCTGCTATGGGCGTCTGCGGACTTTTGATTAAGAAGTTTAATATGAAATGGCTCGAAACCTATGCGCTTTCGATAAGTATGCTGGTTGCAATGGTTTTCGCAGTTATTATAACTCCCGTTATTGTAAAGTGAGGTGCCTAAAATGAACGATTATATGAAGAAAACTGACATATACGGCAAAATATGGATATGGTCAGCTGTTGTTGTTATTCTTATGGTTCCCGTTGCAATTTGCGTTGCATACGACGCTTGGCCCGAAATCAGCGGAGTTTTAAAGGGACTTATCGGCGTTGCTCCTATTTTCTGGACAGTCGGCGTAATCGAGGTTATAACCTACACCCCAATGCTCGGCACGGGCGGAACATATCTCGCTTTTGTTACAGGAAACCTTACAAGCCTCAAGGCTCCCAGCGCCCTTAACGCTATGGAAAATGCCGAGGTAAAGCCGGGAACAGAGGAGGGCGAGGTTGTTTCGACTATTGCGATAGCGACAAGCTCGATCGTTACTACTCTGATTATTGCACTCGGTGTTTTCGGGCTTTCTGCAATAGCACCGATTCTTGATTCTCCCGTTTTAAAGCCTGCCTTTGATAACATTTTGCCCGCGCTCTTTGGCGGCCTCGGCGTTGTTTATATCAGCAAAAACTGGAAGCTTTCGGTGGCTCCCATCGTCTTTATGGTTGTGCTTTTCCTTTGCGTTCCTGCGCTTTCGGGCTCGGTCGGAATTCTTGTTCCCGTTGGTATTGCTATTGCCCTTATCGCAGGCAGAATTATGTATAAAAAGGGAATGATATAATGGATATAGTTTTGTATTCTCTTTTGGCTCTTTTTGTTATTTTTGTTCTCGTTTTAGTTATAAGAGCTCTGCTTTTTAAGCCTGCTGACCTGCCCGAGATAGAGGCAGAGGAGATTTCTTTAAACGAGCAGAAGATAGTCGACGATATGGTCGAGATGATCAAATGCAAAACCGTGTCAAACCGTGATGAAAGCTTAGTTGACAGAGCAGAGTTTGCTAAATTTGAGGCTCTTTTAAAAGAAAGATTTCCTAACGTTCACAAAGCTGCAAGCCTTCAGAAGATAGGCAAAACAGGCCTGCTTTATCACATTGAGGGTGAGAGCAGCGAAAACCCCTCTGTTTGTACGGCGCACTATGACGTTGTTCCCGTAAACGAGGAGCTTTGGACTAAACCCGCCTTTGACGGACTTGTTGAGGACGGCTTTATATGGGGCAGAGGAACGCTTGACACAAAAGGCACCCTCTGCGCTCTTATGGAGGCTCTCGAAAGTAAGCTTGAAGGCGGCTATAAGCCTAAAAACGACCTTTATTTGTCCTTCTCGGGCGAGGAGGAGATTGACGGCGAGTCCTGCGCTGATATAGTTTCCTACTTTGAAAGCAAGGGAATAAAGCCTGCCTTTGTTCTTGATGAGGGCGGCGCCGTTGTAAACAACGTTTTCCCTGGGGTAAGCCGCGAGTGCGCCCTTATCGGAATTGCTGAAAAGGGCGGCGTAAATCTCAAATTCTCAGTAGAGTCAAACGGAGGCCACGCTTCAACACCGCCCGTTCATACAGTTTTGGGTAAGCTTTCCCGTGCCGTAACAAGAATTGAAAATAAGCCCTTTAAGTATCAGCTTGTAAAACCCGTTCGAGAAATGTTTGACAAAATGGGCAGAAATTCAAGCTTTGTTATAAAACTGGTTTTTGCAAACCTCTGGTGCTTTGCGCCGCTTCTCGCGTTTGCCTTTAAAAAGCTCGGCGGCGAGATGAATGCAATGCTCAGAACGACCGTTGCCGTAACTCGTATGCAGGGTAGCGACGCATATAACGTTCTGCCGCCCAGCGCCTATTTCGGTGTAAATATGCGCCTTTTGGGTAACGACACTATTGAGAGCGCCGTTAAGTATCTTAAAAAGGTTATAAAGAATGACGATATTTCCATCGAGGTCGTAAACGGAATGAACCCCTCAATTTGCTCCGACACCTCTTGCAAGGAGTGGGGAATTTTAGAGGAGGCTATCCGTGAGAGCTGGAGCGAGGCAATCGTTTCGCCCTATCTTATGATGGCCTGCAGCGACAGTAGGCATTACTGCCGCATAACCGATAGGGTATACCGCTTTTCCGCTATGCGCCTTTCCAAAGAGGAGCGGGCGATGATTCACGGAAACAACGAGCGCATCCCCATCGAAACCCTCTTAAAAACCGTTGAGTTTTACACAAGACTTTTAAATAAGCTTTAAGTCATAACACCTATCAGCCGCAAATGCGGTTATATGTGAACTAAGGCCCCCCTCTGACGATAAGTAAGGCTCCAAATCTTTGATTTGGTAAGCCTAACTTATGCAGTAGCGGGGGCTGGATTTTTGCGCAGCAAAAAGACTGGGGGAGAGAATATTTCTATTCTTGTTTCTCTCCCTCCGTCAAAAATCAAAGATTTTTGCCACCTCCCTCGTCAGAGGGAGGCAAAGAAACTATGAAAAAGCCTAAAAACTGCAAAAATTGAGCGCTCCACATCTTGATTTATTTTGCAAAAAAGTTTATAATGTATTTATATATGGACAAACAATGGCGAATAGCCTAATGAAAGGATAAACCGCTATGAAAATTATCTACAAAGACGGTACTGTTGCTGAGTGCCCCGCAGAGCAGGAGCTTGAAGTTATAAGGCATACTGCGGCTCATATTATGGCTCAGGCGATCAGCCGCCTCTATCCTCACGCAGACTTTGGTTACGGCCCCGCAACCGAAAAAGGTTTTTACTATGACGTTGACCTGGGCGACACCAAGCTCACCGATGAGGACCTTGTAAAAATAGAAAACGAGATGCGCAAGATAGTCAAGGAAAACCTGCCCATCAAGTCTTACATTCTCCCCAGAGAAGAAGCTATAAAGCACATGGAGGAGAGAGGGGAGAAGTATAAGGTCGAGCATATCGGCGACCTTGACCCCGATGCCGAGATAAGCTTCTTTAAGCAGGGCGACTACGTTGATATGTGCGTCGGCCCCCACCTTTGCTATACAAAGGCTTTAAAGGCATTTAAAATTACACAGCAGTCGGGCGCTTATTGGAAGAATGACAAAAACAATAAGATGCTTACAAGAATTAACGGCGTTGCTTTTAGAACCCAGCAGGAGCTTGACGATTATATGAAGCTTCTCGAAGAGGCTGAGCGCCGTGATCACAGAAAGATCGGCAAGGAAATGGGCCTCTTTATGCTCTGCGATGAGGGTCCCGGATTCCCGTTCTTCCTGCCCAACGGTATGAAGCTTAAAAACGCCCTTATTGACTATTGGCGTGAGCTTCACACAAAGAACGGTTACGTTGAGGTTTCAACTCCACTTATTATGAACCGTAAGCTCTGGGAGACCAGCGGCCACTGGGATCACTATAAGGATAATATGTATTCCACCGTTATCGACGATGAGGATTTCTGCATTAAGCCTATGAACTGCCCCGGAGGCGTTATGGTTTACCGCAGCCAGCTTCACAGCTACCGTGAGCTTCCCTTAAGAGTCGGCGAGCTTGGAATGGTTCACCGCCACGAGATGAAGGGCGCTCTGCACGGCCTTTTCAGAGTCCGTTGCTTTACTCAGGACGATGCTCACATCTTTATGCGCCGTGACCAGATTACCGACGAGATCATGAACGTTGTTCACCTCATCAACGAGGTTTACGAGAAGTTCGGCTTTAAGTATTTCATCGAGCTTTCAACCCGCCCCGAAGACAGTATGGGTAGCGACGAGGATTGGGAGGCGGCAACAGAGGGTCTTAAGGGCGCCCTTGAAAAGCTCGGCCTGCCTTATATCTTAAATGAAGGCGACGGCGCTTTCTACGGTCCTAAGATCGACTTCCACCTTGAAGACTCGCTTGGAAGAACCTGGCAGTGCGGAACTATCCAGCTCGACTTCCAGATGCCCATCAACTTTGAGCTTGAGTACGTTGACGAGAATAACGAGAAGCAGCGTCCCATTATGATCCACAGGGTTTGCTATGGCTCGATAGAGCGCTTTATCGGTATTCTTACCGAGCACTTTGCAGGTAAATTCCCCTGCTGGCTCGCTCCCACTCAGGTAAAGGTTCTCACCTTGCCCGGAGTTGACGAGGAGTTTGCAAACAAGGTTTATGCAACCCTTAAGGACAACAAGGTTAGATGCGAACTTGATAACAGAAACGAGAAGATAGGCTACAAGATAAGAGAGGCTCGTCAGGTTGATAGAGTTCCTTATATGGTCATCATCGGTGCAAAAGAGGTCGAAACTCAGACAGTTTCGGTCCGCGATCTTAAGACCGACCAAACCGTTTCTATGACTCTCGATGAGTTTGTAGCAAAGCTTACAAAAGAGATTGCTGACAGAGTATAAATCCTCAAAAGCCAAGGCAAGCCTTGGCTTTTGGTTTTAAGGTTGTGAGAAAATGAAAAACAGATATAATTTTACCCTGCGTCTGCGCGCATCGGACTTTGACTGCAATAGGCAAATAAAGCCCTCTGCAATTCTTGATCTCTTTCAAGAGGCGGCTGGAGCGCACGCCAAGGAGCTTGGAATAGGTTTTGAGGATATAATCGAAAAAGGTCTGCTCTGGGTCATCACAAAGGAAAAGTTCGAGGTTTTAAAGCAGCCTAAAATGCATAGCGAGGTGGTTGTTCACACCTGGCCGCTCGAGCCTTCAAGGGTGACCTTTCAGAGAGAATATCTCATTGAAAGCACTGAGGGCGAGCCTCTTGTAAAGGGAACGAGCGAGTGGGTAATAGTGTCGGCAGAGAAAAGGCGCATAGTGCCGGTAAAGGATCTCTACCCGCTTGACTCCTACGTTGAGGACAGGATGTTCGAGGGAAAGTTCACAAAGGCTACGGACTTTGAGGCTGCCGATTTTGAAAGCCGCGTAACGCCTGCATTCTGCGACCTTGATATGAATTGCCACGTTAACAATATCAAGTATGCCGACTACGTTTTAAACGCTATTGACTTAAAGGGCAGTAAAATAACGTTTTTCCAGCTTGATTTTCACAAAGAGGTTAAAAAGGACGACGAAATTTGCTTGCTTATTGCAGAGCAGGGCGAGCAGATTTTGGCAAAAGGCTTAAATGCAGTAGGAGAAAAGATGTTTTGTTGCGAAATTAAGGTTAAATAAGCCAAAACCGCTTGCTTTTGCCAAAACTTTGTGCTAAAATGTATGTATATTTGAAAGGCTATGACGGAAACAAGTAAAACAAATTAGTTCTTTAAGAGAGTATCCGGTTGGTGCGAGGATATAAGAGCCTTTGTTTGAATACATTCCCGAGCTGCTGCCTGAAATTAAGTAGGGTAAGACGGGGGCGCCCGATACAGCGCTTGTGTCACGAACACAGTGAGGGTCGGTCTGCGAGGGCCGGCTTAACAGAGGTGGTACCACGATAATTCGTCCTCTGCTCTTTTGAGCAGAGGATTATTTTTTTGGAGGATGTAAAAATGAAAATTTATGAAGAGCTTCAGGCAAGAGGACTTATCGCACAGGTAACCGACGAGCCTGAGATCAGAGACCTTGTTAATAACGGCGGCGCCCGCTTTTATATCGGCTTTGACCCCACGGCAGACTCTCTGCACGTAGGTCACTTTATGGCGCTTTGTCTTATGAAAAGGCTTCAGCTTGCGGGAAATAAGCCTGTCGTGCTTATCGGCGGCGGAACTGCACATATTGGAGACCCATCGGGCAGAACCGATATGCGTTCTATGATGACTGCCGAAACCATTCAGCATAACAGCGACTGCTTTAAAAAGCAGATGGAGCGCTTTATCGAGTTTGGCGAGGACAAGGCTATTATGGTAAACAACGCCGAGTGGCTTTTAAAGCTTAACTACGTTGAGCTGCTTCGTGACGTTGGTGCCTGCTTCTCAGTCAACAATATGCTCAGAGCCGAGTGCTATAAGCAAAGAATGGAAAAGGGTCTCAGCTTCTTGGAGTTTAACTATATGATAATGCAGTCTTACGACTTCTATTATCTGCACGAGCATTACGGCTGTAATATGCAGTTCGGCGGCGACGATCAGTGGAGCAATATGCTCGGAGGTACCGAGCTTATCCGTAAAAAGACAGGCGACGACGCTTATGCAATGACCATCACTCTGCTGCTCAACAGCGAGGGTAAAAAGATGGGAAAGACCGCAAGCGGAGCGGTCTGGCTTGATCCTAATAAGACATCGCCCTTTGAGTTCTATCAGTATTGGCGTAACGTTGACGATGCTGACGTTATGAAGTGCATCAGAATGCTCACCTTTATTCCTCTTGAGGAAATTGAGGAAATGGAAAAGTGGGAAGATAATCGCATCAACGAAAAGAAGGAGATCCTTGCCTACGAGCTCACCGCTCTTGTTCACGGTGAACAAGAGGCTGCAAAGGCTAAAGAGGTATCTCACTCGCTTTTCTCGGGGCAGGGTGACGACACCAATATGCCTACAACCGAACTTGCTGATGCAGATGTTGCCGATGATGGAATGGGCATAATCGACCTTATGCTCGCTTGCTCGCTTGCTTCAAGCCGCGGCGAAGCCAGAAGGCTTATCGAGCAGGGCGGCGTTTCGGTAGACGGCGAAAAGGTTACTGCAATCGGTGCGGTGATTGCAAAAACTGACCTTGTTAGCGGCGTTAAGATCAAAAAGGGTAAAAAGGTCTTCCACAGAGCAATTATAAAATAAAAAAGAGGGGTGCAGTTTTTCTGCGCCCCTTTGCATTTTTCTTGATTTACAAGGTAAAATTTGGTATAATAAATGTGTTATATAAAAGGAGGAGTAAAAATGCTCGATTACAGATATGACGTTCAGCTTCTTATTGAGGGAGAGAACCTTGATGAAGATGTGATTTATGACTATTTTGTAGAGAATTTTAAAGGCGACTGCCTTATCGCAACGGGTGATGAGGAGCTTATTAAAATCCATTTTCACACAAACGAGCCTTGGCTGGTTCTGCAGTACTGCAGGAGCCTCGGCGAGATATTTGACATAGTTGTTGAGGATATGGATAGACAGGCGAGAGGATTAAAAGGCTGATGTTTAAAAAATTTGTGTCGTATTACAAGCCGCATAAAAAGCTTTTTGCGCTTGATATGTTGGCATCGTTTTTCATTTCTGCGCTGGGAATGGTTTATCCCATAGTAACCCGCACAATGCTAAACGATTATATTCCCAATAAGAATGTCCGTATGATACTGATCTTCGGAGCGTCGCTGCTTGTAATTTACTTTGTGCGAATGCTGCTTCGCTATTTCGTTCAGTATTACGGACATATGATAGGTATAAGAATGCAGGCGCAGATGCGTCTTGAAATGTTTGAAAAGCTTCAAAAGTTGCCGTTTGGTTTTTTTGACGAGCACGAAACTGGTAAGATAATGTCCCGAATTACGAGTGACCTTTTTGACGTTGCTGAGCTTGCTCATCACGGCCCAGAAAATCTGTTCATTTCGGGAATTATGGTCGTTGCATCGTTTGTTTACCTTATGAGCATCAATGTTCCGCTTACACTTATAGTTTTTGCCTGCGTGCCTCTGCTGCTTCTTTCGGCTTACTATTTCAGAAAGAAAATGCACGATGCCTTTATGGAAAGCCGAAAAAGTAACGCGCAGATAAGCGCGGCAGTTGAAAGCAGTATAACGGGCATTAGGGTTACAAAGGCGTTTAATAACTCTGAAATTGAGATCGATAAATTTCAAGACGGCAATGAACGCCTTATAGCTGCAAGAAGACGCGGCTATAACGCGATGGGTAAATTCCATTCAATAACGAGCTTTGTGACAGATATTTTCAACATCATCGTTCTTATTGCGGGCGGGCTCTTCCTTTACCGCGGTCAGATAAATTTTGGTGACTATTCGTCATTTATAATCTCTATAAACCTTTTTATTAACCCCATAATGACCCTTGCAAATTTTATGGAGCAGTTCCAGAACGGCGCAACAGGCTTCAAGAGATTTCTTGAAATTATGGACGAAGCCGAGGAGCAGGAGGAGCCTGATGCAAAGGCGCTTAAAAACGTGCGTGGCGATATCTCATTTGAGGACGTTGTGTTCTCGTATAATAACGCTTCTGTACCTGCAGTTAACGGCGTTTCCTTTGAGATAGAGCGCGGGAAAAAGATAGCCTTTGTTGGTGAATCGGGCGGTGGCAAAACTACTATATGTCACCTTATCCCGAGGTTTTACGCTATTGACAGCGGCAGCATTAAGATCGACGGCGTTGATATAAGAAAAATAACCCTGCCGTCACTTAGAGATAACATAGGAATAGTTCAGCAGGATGTTTTCCTTTTCGGCGGCAGTTTGCGCGATAATATTATGTACGGCAGAGCGGACGCGACCGAGGAAGAAATGATAGAAGCGGCTAAAAAGGCAAAGATCCACGACTTTGTTATGTCACTTCCTAACGGCTACGATTCCGAGATAGGTGAGAGGGGAGTCAAGCTTTCGGGCGGACAAAAGCAGAGAATTTCGATTGCCCGAATTTTCCTTAAGAACCCAGCTATCCTTATTCTTGACGAGGCAACAAGCGCTCTTGACAACACCACCGAAATTATGATTCAGAGCGAGTTTGACAAGCTCTGCGAGGGCAGAACTACCCTTATAGTTGCCCATAGACTTTCTACAGTCAAGAACGCCGACGAGATAATTGTGGTGTCTGAAGGAAAGATAACCGAGCGTGGCTCTCACGATAAGCTTCTCGAAGAGGGCGGCACCTACGCCCACCTTTACAAAGAGCAGTTTAGAGAGGGCGAAGAGTAAAAAACAACAAAAAAAGCAAGGAGCGAAAGGCTCCTTGCTTTTTAATTTTGTTAAACTTAACTTATTTAACCATGTTAGCAACTTCGTCAGCGAAATTGTCGTTTCTCTTCTCAAGACCTTCGCCCTTTTCAAAACGAACAAATCCGTCGATTACGATGCTGCCGCCAAGCTCTTTAGCAACCTTATCGGTGTACTTAGCGATGGTGTAGTCGCCGTCCTTAACGAACTCCTGCTCGGTAAGGCAAACTTCCTTGTAGTACTTGTTGATTCTTCCCATAACCATCTTCTCAGCGATGTTAGCGGGCTTGCCTTCGTTGAGAGCCTGAGCGGTAAGGATCTCCTTCTCCTTCTCAATGGTGTCAGCGGGAACGTCAGCTCTGCCGAGGTACTGGGGATTTACTGCTGCGATCTGCATAGCAACGTCCTTTGCATAGTCAACAAAGCTGTCTTTATCAGCAACGTCGGTTGTGAACTTAACCATAACGCCGATTCTGCCAGCGCCGTGAATGTAGGTGATAAGGTCGCCTTCCATTCTCACAAAGCGGCGGATCTTGAGGTTTTCGCCAATGGTGAGAACCTTCTCCTGAAGAACTGCTGCAACGGTCTCGCTTGTGCCGTAAGCGTGGGCGCTCAGAAGAGCATCAACGTCAGCGGGATTCTCTTCGATAACTGTCTTAGCGCAGAGAGCAACAAAATCAACGAAATCCTGATTCTTTGCAACAAAGTCGGTCTCAGAGTTTACTTCGATAAGTGCGCCAACCTTTTTGTCAGCGTCAACAACGCCGTAAACAAGTCCTTCTGCGGCAATTCTGCCTGATTTCTTAGCAACTGCAGCGAGTCCCTTCTCACGAAGAAGCTCGATTGCTTTGTCCATGTTTCCGTCTGCCTCGGTAAGAGCCTTTTTGCAGTCCATCATGCCGCATCCGGTTCTCTCACGGAGAGTCTGTACGTCTTTTGCTGTGAAAGCCATATTTATTTCCTCCTAATATTCGGTTTTAAAACTTCAGCCTTCAAGGCTAAAAGCAAAGAAGGCTGATTGTTAAAAGCTTTTATTATTCTGCTGCTTCCTCGGCTTCTGCCTCTTCTGCAGCATCCTCAGTAGCGTTCTGCTCGCCCTGTCTGCCTTCGATGATTGCGTCAGCCATAGTCTGAGCAATGAGCTTAACAGCACGGATAGCGTCATCGTTACCGGGGATTACGTAATCGATCTCGTCGGGATCACAGTTGGTGTCAACGATTGCAACAACGGGGATACCGAGCTTCTTAGCCTCGGAAACTGCGATCTTTTCCTTCTTGGGATCAACTACAAAGAGAGCACCGGGGAGCTTCTTCATATCCTTGATACCGCCGAGGAACTTCTCGAGCTTCTCGATCTCGAGGTTAAGCTTAACAACCTCTTTCTTGGGAAGAACGTCAAAGGTTCCGTCCTCCTGCATGGTGCGAAGCTGCTCAAGACGAGCAATTCTTCTGCGAATGGTCTTAAAGTTGGTCATCATTCCGCCGAGCCAACGGGCGTTAACGAAATGAGCCTCTGCACGGATGGCTTCCTCCTTAACGGAATCCATAGCCTGCTTTTTGGTACCTACGAAAAGTACCTCGCCGCCTTCAGCGGCAACGTCACGGATAAACATATAAGCCTTTTCAAGACACTTAACGGTCTTCTGAAGGTCGATAATGTAAATTCCGTTTCTTTCTGTGAAGATGTAACGAGCCATTTTGGGGTTCCATCTT
>JAFTYW010000035.1 GCA_017461245.1 Oscillospiraceae bacterium | reverse complement strand
CAATCGAAGTTGATTGGTTTTGCGACCACATAATATTGGCATGGTAATGGGTAGCATCTTTGAAAATCAATCTTGTTTTTACGACCACATTTCATCCCACAGAGCGAAATGGAACACGCGGAAACAGTGGAGAAAAGATGCACAAAGACGATATTCTGACCGAGAGAAAAGCCTTATAAACCGCCAAAGACGGCTAAACAAGAGGTTTTCAGATGCGTTCGGGACCAAGAGGCCGTGGGTTCGAATCCCGCCACTCCGACCAAAAAATGTCTACGCATTCTTGCGTGGGCATTTTTTCGTTACAAAAGGGGATTCGAACCCGAGAGGGCGGGCGGCGAGACACAAAACAGTCCGGTGGACTATTTTATCGACGACCGTGCGCAGCCGGGTACTGCGAGCCGTAAGGCGTAGCGGTCGGCAAGCAGATAGCCTGCAAGGCAGGCGACGAATCCCGCCACTCCGACCAAAGATCCTCATTCGTAAGAATGGGGATTTTACTTTTTTACTCTTCACTCTTCACTTTTCACTATTCTCTACGCTTTTATATAGAGGATTTTTGGAAGTAATAAGTAATAGTGAATAGTGAAGAAGTTCGGTGTCTGCTTCGCAGACAAATTCATAGGATTTCGCAAAATGCCAAACAGGGATTTTCTTTTTGCCACTTAAAATTGCGTGGGCATTTTTATTTACCAGACAAACGGAATAAGCCTATATTTGACTTTTTCAGTATACTCGGTGTAGCCTGCGAGTTCTTTTTTAAGCAAATTTTCCTCATTTTTGATCCTCTTTGCGATTATAAATGGGTAAGCTAAGAAAATTACAAAAGCATATACAGAGCCAAGAACAAGCGGCATAGACAAAAACAAAAGCAGAGTTACGCTATACATCGGGTGCCTTACAATGCCGTAAAGGCCTGTATCTATAACCTTTTGATTTTCCCGCACTTCGATAGTTCTGCTAAGATATGTATTTTCTCTTAACACCTCTGCATAAAGAATATACGCCACAAGAAAAACTACTGCAAACACAATCGTAGCACTCATTGGAAGCATATACCAGCCAAAACGCTTCCCCAGCCCCGCAACAACAAAACCAACAATAAACATAAGTCCGCTTAGCTTCACAACAAGGTTTTGTTCCTTTTGTTTTTCCTTTGCATTAAGGCGTTTTTTGAGAAGCTCGGGATTTACAAACATCATTATAATTCCCGCCACAAACATCGGAACAAACAGTATTCCCATAAAAATCCAGCCGCTTAAGTAATTAAGCGTTCCTGCAGGCAGAAAAATCAAGGCGCCAACCAAAACAACACCTAAAACAAACTTTGTTATTGCTCCAAAAAACAGTTTCACGGTCATGCGGCATATCCACCAATCTATTATTTTAAAACAGTCAAAAAAGCAGTCCGAGTGGACTGCTTTTTTAATTAGTCGGTTGTATAGTTGTCAAAATAGCCTTGAATAAATACGATAGGTGTTCCCTTATCGCCCGAGCCTGAAGTAAGGTCGCAAAGCGAGCCAATAAGGTCAGTAAGTCTTCTGGGGGTTGTTCCCTCAGATGCCATTTTGCCGAAAAGGTTATCGTCCTTTTCCTGAATCTTGCCCTTGATAGCCTCTTTAAGCTCGTCGCCCGAAAGGTCAGCAAAATCATTATCAGCAAGATATTTAAGCTTAAGCTCGTTGGGTGTTCCCTCAAGGCCGCTTGTGTAAGCAGGAGAAACAACGGGGTCAGCAAGCTCCCAGATCTTTCCTACAGGGTCCTTAAATGCGCCGTCGCCGTAAACCATAACCTCGATTTTCTTGCCTGTAGCTTCAAAGAGCTTTTTCTGGATAGCGTCAACGATAGGCTGGCAATCACGGGGGAAAAGCTTAACCTTATCCTCGGTAGCCTTGTTAGAGCCTAAAAGGCCGTAATCAGCGTTATATCCGCTGCCGTTTACAGACTCGGTAAGAATATCGTCAAGGCCGAGAACGATCTCACCGCCTGCAGCCTTAAGGATTCTCTTTGTGCGAGCTCTTGTGTGAATATCGCAGCAAAGAACGTTTTTGGTATAGTCAAGTATTGCCTTAGGATTGTTTGCAAAGATTATCTCACACTCTGCGCCGCACTCTTTAACAAGGCCCTCATAATACTCAACATAGTCAACGCCGGTAAAGGTGTGCTTCTCATAGCCGAAAAGCTCACGATATTTCGAGAGAGAAAGAACGTCTTTATAAGGATCTATTCCCTTTTCATCGAGCATATCAACAGAAACAAGGTGGTTACCTACTTCATCAGAAGGATAAGAAAGCATAAGAACGACCTTTTTTGCACCCTTTGCGATACCACGAAGGCAGATAGCAAAACGGTTACGGCTTAAGATCGGGAAAATAACACCGACAGTTTCGCCGCCGAATTTATTTTTAACATCTCCTGCAATATCATCAACTGTTGCATAATTACCCTGAGCTCTGCCAACGATAGCCTCGGTCATAGCAACGATATCACGGTCATTAAACTTAAAGCCTGCATCCTCAGATGCTTCAAGGACTGATGCTGTAACGATTTCAACGATATCGTCCCCCGCCTTAATAATAGGGGCTCTGACACCTCTTGAAACAGTTCCTATCATACGACTCATCCAAAACATCTCCTTTTGAAAAATACAAAACCGTACACTACAAATTTCATACGACAATAAATTATAACATTCTGCATTTAACATTTCAATATAATTTTTTAAAAAAATTCAGATTTTTAAAAAAAGCGTCTTTATATATCGTGTCAAAAAAATAGAAAACTATGTTATTTTTTTGCAAAAAAATACGGGAAAAATGCCACCCAATCGGGCGGCATTTTAAATTTATATTATCAATATATCCTTATTTCAAATACCCTCACGCAAGGGTCGCCCCACGTTTTCGTGAAAGAAACCTTAACTGTATCACAATCGACTAAATCAAAATTAAGTTTAACAAGTCTTTGGTAATTGTCTTTAACATCGAGCTTTTCGATCACAGTACCATCGCTTATAAGCTCTACAGTAAAATCTCTCACAAGTTCCTTGGGTATACCTATCTTTTGCTGATTTTGACGTGTTGATGATAATGTTATTTTCTTTTCAATATTAAAATTAGAATCAAAAACAAGCTGAACGGTATTAACCGTAGATTTCTTTTTCAAAGACAGCAAAACAGTTTCGGGCTGTTCATCTTTTAACGGCTTTGAATGCCACACATTGCTCGCTCCGTCTATTTTGCGAGTTATACCGTTTACAAGATTTTCTGCACAAAATCCTTCTTCTTCACTCGAAGCTACTATTTTAGATGTTCTGGCAAGGTCATTGCTATCCTCATTAGTTAACAACGGCAGATAACAATCATCACGCAAAAGATTTTGTTGCAATTCCTTTATATTGATTTCTCGTATGTTTTCAGCATTATCACGACACAGTATTGCTGCAGCAGTTCCGATTGCCTGTCCTCCTACCGAACAAGTACCCATCACCCTTGTACTTGCCATAGCAAGTTTAGATGCTCCCATACATCGTCCGCCCACAAAGAGATTTTTAAAGCCTTTTACGCAATATGAGCGGTACGGTATATCAAAAGAGCCTTCAACAGGATAGATAAATGACGGTTTTTCATCAAACGCAAACAAACACGTATGGACATCAATATCCCAACCACCATAAGCAACCTTATCTTCAAAGCGGCGATTACTGAGAATATCATTTTCATTAAGCATATAGTCGCAAACTATTCTTCTGCTTTCTCGAGTTCCGGGTAACATTCCAACCCACGCAAGCTCGTAGTTTTCTGCTCCGTGATTACCTTCGTTTTTTATATGATTCCAAACGCCGTAAATTGCAGAAACAAGCTGGTCTCTTATATCCTCATATTCCTCTATAATATTTTCCTTTTCGCCGCAGATTTCTATCCACCAATATCCGTAATCCTGAGCATATCCGCTAAACATTACTCGCAATGCCTCTGGTGTAATATCCTTTACTGATTCAGGAGAAAAATCAGGCGAATGTTTGCGGTATTTTAACTGTTCCTCGGTGAAGTGCATAACCTCAACAGGTGGAACAAACTCTACGGGGTGGCCTCTGTCTACTGCTTTAAACAATAGAGTGTTGCCCATTCTTTTGTTATCTTCTTTTTCCGGTGCGTGAGACTCGTTATACTCACTTTTAGCCTCACTGCCCGTTTTATACTCAGCATCTGCAAAGGCGCATAACGTGCCGTTTCCTGTGCAGTCAGCAAAAAAATTTGCACTTATCGACAAGTGAAGCTCGGTTGTTAGTTGATAACATTCGATTGTCTTAACCACTCCGTTTTCGCTTGACACGCTATGCATAGTTGTATTAAGAAACAATGATAAATTCTTTTCTTTTTTAGCAGCATCAAAAAGAACTGCGTCCCAAATTGAAAAATTGTAACTGTCATTAACCCGCTTGTTTGAAAGCATAAGCTCATGAACAATTCCGCCCTCGCTAAGCTCAGGCTTTTTCATGTTACAGTTTGCTCCGCATATATGCATTCTTATTTCACTCGAAGCGTTCCCGCCGAGCACCGACCTATCGTGTATAAGCGCAGTTTTAGCTCCGCCTCTCGCAGCTGAAATAGCCGCACACAAGCCGGTCAGTCCTCCACCTACTACAACAAAATCAAACTGCATTTCTTTTATGCTTTTCACAAAAATCCCTCTCAAACAAAATTATAAATCAATGCCGTTATTCATTAAAACATTTCTTATTTTGCAGGGCTGTAAATTTCTCGGTGTTACGTCATCCTTTATGCTAAGCGCTGCCGCAACACCTGCCGCCTCTCCCGTTGCCATACAAATCGCCATTACTCTATACGAGGCGTGGGCTCTGTGAGTTCCCGAAATACAGCGGCCTGCAGTAAGCAGATTTTCAACGTTTTTGGGCACTAATGCGCCGTACCTTATATCGTAAGGCTTAGCAATTTTTGAGTGTCCCTCTGCCTGACCGCCGCCCGAAGGATTGTGAATATCAATAAGAAACCATGCGTTATGTACGACGGCATCATCATACTGATTTCCCTGCTCCACGTCGTCATCGCACATAACGTACTCACCCATAATGCGACGGGTTTCTCTTACTCCAAGGGTGTCTGCCGTGGTTTTCAGCATACAATTTTCATACCCCGGAACATATTTTCTGAGAAAGTCAACAACACGATCGATCTGATTTCTAAGTTCCACTTCGGCTTTATATAGATCAGTGGCATCAAGCCCGTTTATATCATTCATCTGTGTGGCGTTAACGTTTCTCTCGCCCGAGTAAAATGTTCTGTGCAGGCGCACTATTGATACATTTTTAGGCAGTATGCCGTTTTGTTCGCATTCCTTGCAAAACTCAGAATATTTTTTGCCGTTTGGCAATGTTACGGGGTCGCTTCCACCAAAGCACATAATAGCACGGCTCTCGTCCACGTTATTGATGGTAAACTCAAGCGTAACGGGTTGGGTTCTTCCGTCTGATTCTCTGCCGATTTGATATTCACACCCCGAAAGAAACGCAACCGTTCCGTCTCCCGTTGTATCAATTATTCTTTTTGCCTTTACAGCCTTAAGACCGCAAGGAGTTGTAACTATCAAGCCTTTTAAAACATCGTCTTCTTTTATAACGTCGCAGATAGTGGTTTGAAGCATAAGCTTAACGTTATTTTTATATAGAAAATTTGTCAGTATGCCCTTTGCCTCTTCTGCATCAATATGTATTTCTTTGCCGTTTCGTGTTTCTACCTTCAGCTCATCTTTATGCTGGGCAGAAAGCATTTCTATTACCTCGTAATACATTGTTCCTTGCGATGTTCTGCCCAAAATAGGGCTTACGTTGCCAAGCGTTAAATTACCGCCGACTGCTCCATATCTTTCAACGAGCAAAACACTTGCGCCCTGCCTTGCTGCTGCAACCGCCGCACATATTCCCGCAGGGCCTGCGCCCGCAACGATTACATCAACGCTTTCTATTACTTCAATATCATTTTTATAGCAATACATATCCTTACCCCCTACATTATTTCATCAGTGATTCCCAAATCCCAGCAAAGACGGGATAAAACGTACTTATCACGAATGTCTTTTGTTGATTTAAATGTCATTGGAAGTATGTTTTCATCAAGTCCGATTTCCTGCATTGTTTTAGGCAGGTCAAGCTTATCAAGCAAAGCTTCAAAATCCTTTGAGCTCGGCAGCTCTTCTTTAATTATCTGAGTGATTTTATCCCAATTACTGATAATAATTTCAAGACGTTTTTTATGGGAAGCCAAATTATATTTGCCTTCTTTTTCCTCAAGAGCGATCATGCTCTCTGCACCCTTGCCCAAAAACTTTCTTAGCTCATCGCTCCACTTTTCATAGTTGAACTGTTCAGTTTTGGCTATAGCAATCGATTTATCGGGTGTAAAGGTTAAGACCTTTTCATACATTTTTAGTGCAATGGCGGTGCCTAAAGCGCATTGTACGCCGTGAAGCTCGCATGGAGTTTTGAACTCGACCGCCCGCATATCCCAGATATGCGACAAATAATGCTCAACTCCCGATGCGGGGCGAGAAACGCCCGCATATTTCATAGCTACTCCGCAGACAACAAGCCCTTCAAACACGGCGGCAACTGCGTCTTTATCTCTTTTTAAAAGTCCGTCTGCATTGTCAATGCATTTTTTCAGAGACTTTCTTACCAGCTCGGCAATTTCCTCGCAATAATACTCGCCGTTTACAACGTTTGAAATGCGCCACTCGCAGATACTCACATACTTTGCAAGCATATCTCCGACGCCCGAGCTAAGCAGCTTTAGTGGCGCGGCGCAAAGAATATCTGTGTCCCCTATTATCACGTCAGCGCATTTGCTCGGCAAAGAGATCTTAAGTCCGTCGCAGGTCATTGAAGATGTTGCTGAAGCATATCCGTCCATTGACGGAGCTGTTGCAACTATAATATACGGCTTATTTGATACTGCTGCAACGATTTTGCTTATATCATTTATAACTCCCGAGCCAACACCGATTACTAGATCGCTGTCGGACTTAAAATTCATAACCGCAAGGCCAACATTTGCCTCGTCGGGCTCTAAATTTTCAGCTCTGAACACATAGGAATTTACTATAAAATCATCGCTTTCAAGAAGTTTGCAAACCATTTCTCCAGCCGCTTTATAGGTGTTTTTATCAGCAATAACAAAAACATTTTTTGCGTTAAACTCTTTGACCATCTGAGGCAGCTTAGAAAGTACTCCTTGACCTACAACAACTTTTGATGAAAAAGTGTGCTGTTTTCCGCAGCTACATATTTTACCATTTAAACTATTCATCATTTCAAGACTCATATTATCATCTCCTTTTTTATTCTGACATATTTTAAAATAATGTTCAATATTTAATCTAAAGATTGACAAAACACTCATAAATTGATTATAATTGTGATTGCAAATGATTATTTGAGGTGTTATTATGTCAATCTATAACAGAGAGCAAAAATATTTGAATTTACTGTCTGAGCGAGATTACACAGTAAAGGAGCTATCTGAAAAGCTTTTTGTAAGCGAGCCTACTGTCCGCAGAGATATTGTTACACTAAAAGAAAAGGAGTTAATTGTTTGCAAAAGAGGAAACGTAAAGCTCAAAACAACCTCTGCTGACAAGCGCATTCCTCTGTTTATTCGGGATATGGAACACAATGAAGAGAAAAAAGAAATTGCTTTAAAGGCCGTTTCACACATAAAAGACGGGGATGTGATTATGCTCGATGCATCCACAACAGCCTATTATCTTCTTCCCCACCTCACAATGTTTAAAAACATTTTAGTTATTACAAACGGAGCAAAAACCGCTCTTGAAGCCGCATCTATGGGAATACGAACGCTCTGCACAGGCGGCGAAATGACACTTGACTCGTTTTCCTATGTTGGTACTGACACTGAAAGCTTTTTAAGACGGTACAATGCTGACGTTGCTTTTTTCTCCTGCCGAGGACTAACTGATGACAAGATTGCTACCGACAACAGCATTTTAGAAAACTCTGTCAGAAAAATTATGATTCAAAATTCCAAAAAGAGTTTTTTACTTTGTGATAAAAGCAAATTCAGCAAAAAGTACCTAAACACCCTCTGCAGCGAAAAAGAGATCGACGGAATAATAACTAATTAAAAACTCCCCAAGGAAATAATCCTTGGGGAGTTTTTTTACTCACCAAAATGCTCCGCGAAATAATCGGAATCAAGAGCGCCTGAGCAATATCTGATTTTGTTTCTAACGATAGTTTTTATGCGGTCAACGTATCCATCGGGAATCTCTACGTTTTCATCGGCAGGTGTGAATTTTCCTCCGTGAAAGGTGCCGAGATCGGTTTTCCAGTTGTAATTCATATTGAATACAATCGCCTCAGCGTCAGAGAAAACATCTCTTCCGGGCATAAGCCTTGAATCAAACTCTGTTCCAAACAGATTAGAAAGTGTCGGCAGAATATCAAGGCTGAATGTCGGTGAATCAACTACTATGGGCTCTTTATCCTCAAGGCAACCGCTCCAGATAATAAGCCTTGAATGGTCGCGCTCAAAGTATGTTGTTACGTTATAGCCGTAAAGCTCGGAAAGATAAGGCATATTGCCAAGTGCACCGCCCTGGTCTAGACCGTAAGGGAAATGGTCGGTGCCGATGCAGATTACAGTATCATCAGCTATTCCCTTATTTTCAAGCTCAGAAACAAGGTGCGCAAGAGCATTTTCTAGCTCCAAATTTGCCGCAAGATAGCCTTTTATCTGGTCAGAATAAGGCAGGTCCTTAACAGTATCCCAGTTTTTAGCGGTCATAGCGTTTCCTGCTCTGTTATATCCACTGTGCCCGCTGACAGACATATAGTAAACATTAAACGGTTGCTTATCAATATAGGTTGGCAGAGTGCCCGCGATCATTTCAAGGTCGCTCTGAGGCCAGCACTTTTTAACGTACTGCTCCATGCCGTTTCCGTAACCCATAAATCCGCCCGAATAGCCGAGGTTTATGTGGGTCTTATGGCGGCTGTAATATGTATAGGAATTGTTGTGATATGCCATACCGTAGTAGCCGAGTCTGTTAAGCTGGCTACCCATTGTGAAGTAATTGAGATTATCGGCGGTGTTTTTAAAGGACATTCCGCCTGCAGTTGGCATCATACCAAAAATATTCTGATACTCGCCGCCCGTTGTTCCAGCACTGGCAGGCTGATAATAATCTGTAAAGTTAATTCCCTTTGTGGCAAGGCGGTAAAGTGTGGGAGTCAGTTCAGGGTCAATTACCTCGGCAGTAAATGCCTCTGCGGTTATCATAATAAGATTTTTACCCTTGAAAAGACCTGTATACTCATTTTTCTTTGATGCAGTAAGGGTACTTACATACTGATTGAGTTCCTTTATTTTACTTGTGCTACCGCCGCTCAAATCGAGATCAAGCTGATTAAAACCATAATCAACCTGCTCAGTTTCAGACGAAGTGATGCTCGAAGAGGTTGTCTGAGAAGAAGTGTCGTTATTATCTTCGGGTGTTTCAAAGGAGTTTGTGTCGCCGAAAAGGAAGTTTTTGACGTCAAGCCTTACGCCCGTAACAAGTCCGAAATTACCAACTGCAGACTGAAAGTTGTACTCTGTTTTGTAAATAGGATAATAAACGCTGCTGAGGCTTATAAACAGCGTATTTACAGAATAAAACACAACCAATGCGGCTGCGGCAGTTATTCTTCTGAAGGCATCCGAGCGGTTTACAGGAACAACGCGCTTGCTGAAAACTGCAACAAGAACTGTCGGAACAGCAAAAAGGATTATCTTGAATATCCCGTCAACGCTAAAAATAAGCTGGAAGGTTTCCTCAAGGAAGCCGCCCATCATATCCCCTGCACCGCCGGTTATCGTATTTATATCATAAAACACCTTAAAAAACTTAAAGACAAAATATTCTATCAAATAAAACACCGCAGTTAATCCAAGCAAAACGCAAGCAATAATTTTGTTGGCCTTGCGGCTTTTAAAAATAGTAGATAAAAGATAACCTATTGCACCGTATGCCACGCAAAATAATAGCATAAACAATGTGCTTAATTTAAAGTAGTCTCCAACAGTTGAAATGCGGAAAACACTCTCATAGTAGAATATTGAGATTGGAAAAACCAGCATAAACCAGTCAAACCAGGTTTTATTTTTAAGCTTTAGTAAAAACTCCTTCATCAAACCACCTTCTTTCCTCTAAGTATAATATATTTAAAATTAAAATACAAGGAAATTCGACATATACTACTTAATTAATCTTTGTTTAACTCTTTTGATTTTTGCGCATACTTAAAATGGTGATTTTATGAATTCAATATGGTCTAAATCGGCTGAAATGCCGAAATTCAAAAGCTTTAAAGGGAACCGAAAAACCGATGTACTTATAATCGGCGGCGGACTTGCGGGAATACTCTGTGCCTACACGCTTCAAAAACACAATATAGATTATATGCTTGTAGATGCGGGAAATATTTTCGGCGGAGTTTCTGCAAACACAACGGCTAAAATTACATCTCAGCACGGATTTATTTACGACAAGCTTGTAAAACAATTTGGCGTGAGCAAGGCGCATTTATATCTTAAAACAAATCAAAATGCTGTTTCCAAGTATCGTGAGCTTGCAAAAAATATTGACTGTGATTTTGAAGAAAAGGACAACTTTGTTTATTCAGTAGACAGCCTTTATAGAATAGAAAAAGAGCTAAATGCGCTTACTAAAATAGGATTTTCAGCAGATTACTTTGAAAACCCAAATATACCTATTGCAACAAAAGGTGCGATAAAATTTAAAAATCAAGCACAGTTTAATCCCGTAAAATTTATAGCTGAAATTGCAAGAGGGTTAAACATTTACGAAAACACAACTGTTCTTGAATACAACGGCAAAGATTTTATAACCGACTTTGGAAAAATAACCGCCGAAAAAACAATAGTTGCAACCCATTTCCCTTTTATAAATAAACACGGAAGCTACTTTTTGAAAATGTATCAGCACCGCTCCTATGTTCTTGCGTTGAAAAATGCTCCCGACGTAAAAGGAATGTATGTTGACGAGGCAGATTGCGGGTTATCCTTCAGAAACTACAACGGCCTGCTCCTTTTGGGCGGTGGCGGACACAGAACAGGAAAGCAGGGCGGAAACTGGGCTGAGCTATCTGAATTTAAAGATAAGCACTACCCTACTTCAGCCGAGGTTACTCGGTGGGCAACGCAGGACTGCATGACCCTCGACGGCGTCGCTTATATAGGGCAGTATTCAAAAAATACGCCAAATCTATTTGTTGCAACAGGATTTAACAAATGGGGCGTTACCTCTTCTATGGTTGCGGCGGATATTCTTTGCGATTTGGTTTTGGAAAAGCAAAATCCTTATTCTGAGCTTTTTTCTCCGTCAAGATCTATTTTACGGCCACAACTTTTATTAAATGCAGTTGAAACAGTTACAAATCTGCTGACTCCTACAAAGCCACGCTGTCCGCATCTGGGTTGTGCATTAAAATGGAACCCTCACGAGCATTCTTGGGACTGTTCTTGCCACGGCTCACGCTTTTCAGAGGACGGCAAGCTATTAAACAACCCTGCAACAGATGATCTAAAATAAAAAACGGCGCTTAATGCGCCGTTTTTCTTTGATTAAAGGGTTTCTAAGGTTTTAATTACGTAGTCTGCAAACTCTTTGCAGGTTGCGCCGTCTCGGTTGCCAGTTACAACAACAGCCTTTTCCTCTTCGTTGCAGATTGCAAGCGCTCTGGAAAGCTTTTCAGCCTTATCGGGCATTGCAATGTGCCTTAACATCATTTCTGCCGCCTTAAAGATACTTGAAGGATTAGCATAATCTCCTATGCCCTCTTCAATCATTCTCGGTGCAGAGCCGTGAATAGCCTCAAACATAGCGTATTTATCACCGATATTTGCGCTTCCTGCTGTTCCAACACCACCCTGGATCTGAGCTGCCTCGTCGGTTATAATATCGCCATAAAGATTGGGCAGAACAAAAACCTCAAATTTATTTCTGATCTCGGGGTTAACAAGATTAGCAGTCATAATGTCAATATACCACTCGTCAGCAGTAATATCGGGGTAATCCTTTGCAACCTCGTGGCAGATAAGGCTGAACTTACCGTCGGTCTTTTTCATAATATTAGCCTTGGTTACAATTGCAACGTTCTTTTTGCCGTTTGTCTTGGCATACTCAAACGCCGCTCTTGCAATTCTTCTTGTTCCAACATCTGTTGTAACCTTAAAGTCCATAGCAAGCTTGCCGTCAACTTCTATTCCCTTTGAGCCGAGAACATACTCACCCTCGGTGTTTTCACGGTAAAAGATCCAGTCAATATTCTCTTCGGGAACACATACAGGGCGAACGTTTGCATAAAGATCAAGCTCACGGCGAAGCGCAACGTTAGCGCTCTCCATAGTACCACCCTTGGGAGTTGTTGTCGGGCCTTTTAGAAGAACGTCGCAACCCTTGATTGCCTCAAGGGTATCGACGGGCACAGGAACATTCTGCGCAAGGCGATTTTCAATGGTAAGGCCCTCAATTTCGCGAATTTCAACCTTACCGCTCGAAATTTCGTCCTTTAAAAGCATATCAAGAACTCTTCTTGCCTCGTTTACAATGATAGGACCAATGCCATCACCGCCGCAAACACCTACAACTATCTTATTCATGGCTGTAAAGTCTTTTGCCTTTTCACCTTTTTCCATACGGGCAACACGGTCTAATTGGTCGTTTAACAGCTTTCTGTACTGCTTAACTGCGGCATCTATCTGATTTTGCATTATTTATCCCCCGCTTCTCTGGTGTATGAAAGCAGTCCGCCTGCTTTAAGAATAGCCTTCTGGCGCTCTGTAAAGCTGCAAACCAGCTCAATCTTTTCACCGTTAGATATGTTTTCAAGAGTCATTTCACCGCAGTCCATTCCGGCATAGATATTATCAATTTTAAGCTTGTCGGACTGGCTGAGCTTGTCGTAATCGTCGGCATTTTTAAACGTAAGCGGCATAATGCCTGCATTTATAAGGTTGGCGACGTGAATACGGGCGAAGCTCTTTGCAATAACACAGCGAACTCCAAGATACATAGGAACAAGCGCCGCATGCTCTCTCGAAGAGCCCTGACCATAGTTAGATCCGCCGACGATTATGCTCTCTCCTGCCTTAAGAGCGCGCTCTGAGAAGGACTCATCGCAAACTGCAAAGCAGAATTTTGAAAGATAAGGAATATTTGAGCGGTATGGCAGAATTTTAGCGCCTGCAGGCATTATATGGTCGGTGGTGATGTTATCCCCAACCTTTAAAACAAGCTCTGCAGATAGACAATTTTGCTGCTTTTTCTCTTCGGGGAACTTTTTAATGTTAGGTCCGCGCAAAACCTCTATATCCTTACTATCCTTTTCATCTGCGGGCGGGATAATAGCGGTGTCGTTAATTAAGAAGCTTTCAGGCATTGTAACCTCGGGCATAATGCCAAGCTCTCTCGGGTCGGTAATTTCGCCCGTAATAGCAGCGGCAACGGCAGTTTCGGGAGAAACAAGGTAGACCTTGCCGTCCTTTGTTCCGCTTCTGCCCTCAAAGTTGCGGTTAAATGTTCTAAGCGAAACACCAGCCGAGTTGGGAGAAAATCCCATTCCAATGCAGGGGCCGCAGGCACATTCAAGCACACGGGCACCGCTTGCGATAATATCAGAAAGCGCACCGCAGTCAGCAAGCATTGTTAAAACCTGCTTAGATCCGGGTGAAATTGAAAGGCTGACGCTATCCGAAATGGTCCTGCCCTTTAAGAGCGCAGCAACCTTAAGCATATCAAAAAGCGAGGAGTTTGTGCAGGAACCGATGCAGACTTGATCGACCTTTGTTCCCTTAAGACTCTCGACAGTAACGATATTATCGGGGCTGTGAGGGCAAGCGATAAGGGGCTTGAGTGATGACAAGTCAATGTCGATTATTCTATCGTAAACTGCGTCCTCATCAGAGGCAAGGGGAATGTAATCTTCCTCTCTGCCCTCTTTTTTGAGGAACTCGCGGGTAATCTCATCCGAGGGGAAAATCGAGGTTGTTGCGCCAAGCTCGGTACCCATATTTGTGATGGTTGCGCGCTCTGGAACAGAAAGAGTCTTAACACCCTCACCGCCCCACTCGATAATGGCGCCAACGCCACCCTTAACCGAGAGGATCCTCAAAACCTCAAGGCTAACGTCCTTTGCAGTTACAAAGGGGTTGAGCTTACCTGTAAGATTAACCTTATACATTTTAGGCATTGTGATATAGTAAGCGCCGCCGCCCATTGCAACAGCAACGTCAAGGCCTCCTGCTCCAAAAGCAAGCATTCCTATTCCGCCGCCTGTGGGGGTGTGGCTGTCAGAACCGATAAGGGTCTTACCGGGCTTGCCGAATCTTTCAAGATGCACCTGATGGCAGATGCCATTACCGGGGCGGGAAAAATAAATTCCGTGCTTTTTGCAGACCGACTGAATATAACGGTGGTCATCGGCATTTTCAAAGCCCGACTGCAAGGTATTATGGTCTATGTAAGCAACGCTCTTTTCTGTCTTAACTCTGTCAATACCCATAGTTTCAAACTCAAGATACGCCATAGTACCCGTTGCATCCTGGGTTAATGTCTGGTCTATTTTGAGGGAGATCTCACTGCCGACAGCCATATCTCCGCTCCTTAAGTGTGACTTAATGATCTTCTGTGCTATTGTCAGTCCCACTTATTTCATCTCCTCTTCTTTCATTATGTTATTATAAGCATTTATAACGTGGTCGGTAACCATTTTCTGAGCAAGCTCGGCATCGTGTGCCTCAAGAGCCGCAAGAATTTCTCTGTGTTCCTTAAGCGAAAGCGCCGCTCTATCCTCATTTTCCACCGAAGATTTACGGTATTTCTGCACCTTTTTGTGAAGCGGTGTAAGGGTGTTATAGATTATATTACTGCCGCTGTAACGATACAAAAGCTCATGGAATACATTATCCATTCCTTTCATATGGTCGGCGTCCTTTTTAGCCGCATAAAATTCCTGCAGATCTAAAAGGTCACGAAGCTCTTTGAGCTGCTCATCGGTTATCCTCTGAGCCGCACGATATGCCGCAATTCCCTCTATATTCTGCCTTAAAGCATAAATATCCTGCAGGTCCTCACGAGTTATGCCCAAAACAATCGAGCCTTTTGCGGTGTCCTCAATTAAGTGCTCCTGCTCAAGACGGCGAAGCGCCTCTCTTACGGGTGTTCTGCTAACGCCCATAGACTCACTGAGCTTGGTTTCTGTTAAAATCTCGCCGCGCTCAAATTTTCCGCTCAAAATATCGTTTTCAAGTTGCTCAAAAATCTGGTCAGCAAGCGATACTGTTCTATGATCAAGCATTTATTATCCTCCCTTTATTACAGACGGCTGAATCTGCCGTTTGAGAGTTCTTCAATTTTCTCTTCAATTTCGTGGGTTGAAAGTGAGGTCTGTCTGCCCCCCTCGTATTCCTTATCGATCCACTCTTTAAGCGCAAGTACGATTGGATCACGCTTATCAATGGCCTCTGTTGCAGACAGTCTGTAGTTGTCATTTATCCAATATGCAATTCCCGCAAGACCCGAGGTTTTGCTGAGCATAACCGAGGGACGACGATTTAATATCTTATCGGTGTTAAAGATATTGTAAATTTCCTCATCCTTTAAAAGACCGTCGGCGTGTATACCCGCACGGGTTACATTAAAGTTTTTGCCAACAAACGGGGTCATAGGCGGAATTTTATATCCCATATGGCGCTTAAAGTATTCAGCAATTTCGGTTATAACCGTTGCATCCATTCCGTCTAGCGAGCCTCGCAGTGATGCATACTCGATTACCATAGCCTCAAGAGGAACGTTACCCGTTCTCTCGCCTATTCCAAGTAGCGAGCAGTTAACTGCGCAGGCACCGTAGAGCCAGGCGGTTGTTGCATTTGTTACCGCCTTGTAGAAATCATTGTGTCCGTGCCACTCAAGCATTTCGCTCGGCACGTCAGAATAGTGCTTAAGACCGTAAATAATACCGGGAACGCTTCGAGGAAGGGCAACCTCGGTGAAAGGTACGCCGTAACCCATAGTGTCACAGGCGCGAATTTTAACGGGGATTCCCGCGTCCTCTGACATCTTCATAAGCTCGTTTACAAAAGGAACAACAAAGCCGTAAAAGTCGGCCCTTGTTATATCTTCAAGGTGGCATCTGGGCATTACTCCCGCCTCAAATGCAAGTGCAACTGCGGAAAGGTAATGATCCATTGCCTGCTTACGAGTCATTTTAAGCTTTTTAAAGATGTGGTAGTCGCTGCAAGAAACAAGGATACCTGTTTCTCTTATTCCAAGATCTTTAACAAGCTTAAAATCCTCTTTAGAAGCTCTGATCCATGTTGTTATCTCAGGAAACTTCAAGCCTAAATCGCGGCATTTTTCAAGCGCCTCACGGTCTTTTTTGCTGTAGACAAACATTTCTGTCTGACGGATAATTCCGTAAGGGCCGCCGAGTTTTGACATAAGCTTATATAGATCAACTATCTGTTCAACGCTATAGGGATCAACCGACTGCTGACCGTCTCTAAGGGACGTATCAGTAATCCATATCTCCTGCGGCATACCGATAGGAACTCGCCTGTGGTTGAAGGATATTCTGGGGATATCATCATAAGGATAAAGATCCCTGTAAAGATTAGGGTCGGGAATATCCTGCAAGGAATATTTATAGCTGTTCTGCTCAAGCAGATTTGTTTTTGATGATATTTCGAGCACCGTATTCACTCTCCTTTTAGTGTTTATGTATACAATTATACAATTCTTTAAATATACTGTCAAGCAAAATACGGAGAAAAAACAAAAAAATCCCAACATAATCGGGATTTTTTAGACTTACAATATAATAAAACGGTTTTTATGAGCGGAGATAACTCCGTCACGGCGAAGCTTGCTGATTTCAGCAGACATTGCGCTGCGGTCTACGCCCAAAAAATCCGCAAGCTGCTGACGGTCATAAGGAATATCAAACTCGCTTTTCCCTACCCTTTTCGACTCTGTGAGCAGAAACTCCATTATTTTCTCTCGGGTCGTTCTTTTTGATAGAAGAGTTATTTTGCGGCGCAGGACAAGGTTTTTTTCTGCAATTTCCTGAAGGAGATTTCTCATAAACTGTCCATAATACTCAAATGAGGTGCCTGCCATAACGGCTTTGCAATCAAAAAGCAGGATTTTGCTCTGCTCTGCTGAAACGATTTCAAAGGGCTGAATTTCAGTTTCGGTGCAACAAAGCGCCTCACCAAAAAGCTCTCCCTCGCTTAAAACCGAGATCAAGGTGCGGTTTCCGTGATAGTCCTCTTTTAAAATTTCAACTCTACCGTCGAGAACTATGCCCGCCTGAGTAACCGCATCACCCTCTCGGAAAATGGGTCTGCCCTTATCATAGCTCTGAACGCTTGCGTTTAATGCAGAGAGAACTTGGGTTATTTTATTTTGAGGTATGCCCGCGAAAAGAGGCACTTTTTCAATTAAAGGAATGTACTGCTCCATATTTCCTCCGCATTAAATTTATTTTTTTATATTATAGTATATTTGCAAATAAAGGTCAAGAAACTATAATATAAAGCTGAAAACAAACGGAGGAAAACCAATGAGAATAGCATTTTTTGACACAAAGATATATGACAAACCCTCTTTTGAGGAGCTTGGCGAGAAGCACAATATAAAATACAAGTTTTTTGAGACCAAGCTTACGCCCGATACTGTAGACTTGACCCGCGGCTACGACGGGGTTTGCGTTTTCGTAAATGACTGTGTTAATGCCGAGGTCATTGATGAACTTTACCAGAACGGAGTTAAGTTTATTGCGCTGCGCTGCGCAGGTTTTAACAACGTTGACATCAAGCACGCAAACGGAAAGCTTCAGGTTTGCCGTGTTCCCGCTTATTCGCCTTATGCTGTTGCAGAGCACGCTATGGCTATGCTTCTGACCTCTATCAGAAGAATACACAAGGCATATATTCGCACAAAGGATTTTAACTTCAGCTTAAACGGACTTACAGGCTTTGATTTGCACGGAAAAACTGTAGGAATTGTTGGCACGGGTAAAATTGGCAGCGTTTTTGCCGACATCTGCAACGGCTTTGGAATGAAGGTTATTGCCTATGACAAGTATCCTAACAGCAATGTTAACGCGAAATATGTTTCATTAGAAGAGCTTTTTGAAAAGAGCGACATTATTTCCTTACATTGCCCGCTGACAAATGAAACCGAGCATCTTATAAGCAAGCAAAGCATTGAAAAGCTTAAAAAAGGCGTTGTTATCATAAACACCTCTAGAGGTGGACTTATTGACACTGATGCTCTTGTTGAGGGTATCAAGTCGAGGAAGATCGGTGCCGCCTGCCTTGACGTTTACGAGGAAGAATCCGATCTGTTTTTCGAGGACAAATCGGGACACATTATTGAGGATGATACACTAGCAAGGCTTATTTCGATGCCAAACGTAATCATTACCTCGCATCAAGCATTTCTGACTGAGGAGGCGCTCAAAAGCATCGCCGAAACCACAACGCAGAATATTGTTTCGTTCATAGAAAACGGCGAATGTGAAAACAGGATTTGCTATAAGTGTGTGTAGGCGCATATCACAGCCATATAATGATATTTTTTACGGGTGGCCGCTGGTCACCCGTTTTTATTTGGGTATTTGGCAAGCGAACACAGTTCGTCCCTACGATTTTTAAACCAACGTAAATATTTACGATGACATTTTCAATTTACCATTTTCGATTTTCAATTTAAAAAGAGTTTACTCTTGCGGACAGTCCGGATAAGTGAGGCTCCAAATCTATGATTTGGCGAGCCGAACTTATACAGTTGCGAAGCGGAGTTGGCCTGTCCCTACAGATTTTATCGAACGTTGAATTTTGATTTGTAGGGACCGGCCTCCTGGACGGTCCATAAAATAATACAGGCGAACACAGTTCGCCCCTACAAGATTAAGCCAACGTAAATGTTTACGATGGCATTTTCAGTTTTCAATCTAAAAAGAGCAGGCGCTGGGCCTGCTCCTTTTTCTCTCCCTAAGTCATTTTTTGCAAAAATGACAGCCCCCTCATCAGAGGGGGCCGTTTTTATAAGCTTTTATTAAACTTATTTGTTTAATGCTCTTTTCTTTGCAAGAACAACTACTGCGCCTGCCATAAGAGCCATGACAACTGCAAGGAGGATAGAAGCGTTGTCGCCGGTTTCGGGGGCAAGATTGCCATCATCCTCAGAACCTGCACCTGCGTTGTCACCGTCGGTGTTGCTTCCACCTGTGGTGGCGTCACCCTCAGTCTTATCGTCGTCGGGAGTTGTTGCATCGCCGCCGGGAGTTGTAGTAGAGTCGTCCTTATTACCGTCGTCTTTATTATCCTCAACGATAACGGGGATCTCTTTACCTGCTTCCATAACTGTGCCGCAATCTTTACATACCTTATCTCCGGTATAACCCTTCTCGGTTGTGGTTGCGTCCTTCTTGTTAGCAAGCTCGTCTGCTGCTACGTGGTCAAGCTTCTTAATAGCTTCACCCTTCTTGACTTCGGTATCGCAGTCTTTACACCAGGTGTCGCCTGTGTAGCCTTCTGCTTCGCAGCTTGCATCCTTTTTATTCTTAAGCTCCGTGTTCTTGTGGTTGTCTGCCTTTACTTCGCCGTAAGCTGTCTTACAGACATCGCAGATTGCCTTTGCAGAACAAGTTGCTTCGCCGCCCTTATGCTCGAGAGCGTTGGTCGCTTTACCCTTTTCAATCTCGGTGTTGCAGTCAAGGCACCAGGTATCTCCTGTGTATCCCGGTACGACGCACTCTGCATCCTTCTTGTTTTTGACTTCGGTGTTGCTGCCGTGTGCATCTTTGTCTACTTCGCCGTAAGCTATCTTACAGAGATCGCAGATTGCCTTATCCTTACAGGTTGCGGTGCCGCCCTTATGCTCGAGAGCGTCGGTCGTTTTACCCTTTTCAATCTCGGTGTTGCAGTCGAGGCACCAGGTATCTCCTGTGTAGCCCGGTACGCCGCACTCTGCATCCTTCTTGTTTTTGACTTCGGTGTTGCTGCCGTGTGCCTTGGCATCTACCGCACCGTAAGGCTGCTTACAGGTATCGCAAACCGCCTTATCTTTACAGGTAGCGGTGCCACCCTTGTGCTCGAGAGCGTCGGTCGCTTTGCCCTTTTCAATCTCGGTGTTGCAGTCGAGGCACCAGGTATCTCCTGTGTAGCCCGGTACGCCGCACTCTGCATCCTTCTTGTTTCTTACTTCGGTGTTGCTGCCGTGTGCCTTTGCGTCAACTTCGCCGTAAGCCTCTTTACAGTAATCACAAGCTGCCCTATCCTTACATGTTGCTGTACCGCCTGCGTGGGTGTGCTTAATTACATTAATATCAAAGTCATACTGGCCGTGTGATATATAGTACATATCTCTGACGGTTGAATAGGTTTCAACAGAAACCCTGCTTCCGTCCTCAGA
This sequence comes from Oscillospiraceae bacterium, assembly GCA_017461245.1. Classification (GTDB taxonomy): domain Bacteria; phylum Bacillota; class Clostridia; order Oscillospirales; family Ruminococcaceae; genus SIG578. Next base: position 12,349 of record JAFTYW010000035.1, on the reverse strand, counting down.
GAAGTAAAGCATTGTAACCATACCGGTTGCACCAAGGGTGTGATCAACTCCTTGAGGGTCGATAAGCATTTCACTTACAATGTTACCGTTGTCGCCTTTGATCTGGTTTAGGATTGCGCGGCTCTGTGAAACGTGTCCGCTGAGTACCAATGTTATGTTTTCGTACTTGCTTACAAGTTTTTCCCAGATACCATCACCATTGTTAGGTCCACTTCCATACAGCGAAACCGAGGATGTGTGATGCTTGCCCTCGTTAGTAAGATAAACGTGGGTGGTGATGATTACGTTGTGCTGAGGGTGTGCCTCTATGATATTTCCTGCCCAAGCAAGAACATCATCCGAGGGGCAACAGTCAAGTGTAAAGATAAGATATCTTATATCGTTTACTACAAGCTCACGATATGTGTTTTCAAGCTTGTCATCATATCTTCCTGCAAAGGTTGTATTATACGGAGCTTTATCATGAGTAGCGTTGAATTTTTCACTGCTGTCGTGATTTCCGCGAACAAGCGAATAAGGAACAACCCCGTCAAGCTTTGAAATTGCGGCATCAGCGGCTGTCCATTCTGTGTCCTTATTTCCGTCGGTAATATCGCCAAGGCCCATTACATACTGAATATTTTTTGATTTCTTATTTTCGACTATCCAGTCATATATGCCGCCTAATCTATCCTGATAGCTTGTATTAACAATTTGTGTATCGCCAACTACGGCAAATGAATAGGCGTAATCTTTTACGGGCTCTTTTTCTTTGAGCCAAAGTTTACCGAGAATAATATTGTGCTCATTTCCACTCTCGTCGAGATAAGCACCCTGCACAGCGGGCTTTGTAAGATCCCAATGAGCCATGAGATTGTCGGTTCCAACAGCGGTCATATCCGCCATGATTTCATCGGCGGTGCGCGCATCGCTATAAAGCGCTATATTCTTGATTTCGCCTCGAAACTGCATAGTGTTGCCGTCTCTAAAGTCGCCGCCCAGTACGCCGGGTCGCATACTTACTACTTCGGGAATTGCGCCCTCGAGAACCTGTGCTACTTTGCCGTTCACATAGCATGTTAAGGTATCTGCTTCTTTATCGTTTACAAATGCAAGGTGGGTAAACTCTCCGGTCGCAACGTTTACCTGATCAAAGGTTTTTCTGTAAGCGGTTGAGCCTGCCTTGTAGACAACACTCGGATTTCCGTTTGTATAAACTTCATAGTTTACGTATTTACTCTGGAAACCACTGCTACCCATAATTACGCCGCCTCTTATAAAGTGGGGATAATTTTTGGGAAGTCTTATGGTTGCCTCAAAGGTATTTACCGACTCTTCAAATGGTTTATCGATATAATCAAGGTCGTTAACGCCAAGAGCAACTCCCTCGGTTTGGTAGGACTTTGTGTGTGCATTTATAAAGTCTTCTTCATTTTCTATAATTGCGATATCGCCAATCATAAAAATTTTGTTTTGCCAGTTACTCTTTGTATCTTTTCCGTGGTCAGAGCTTGTACAGCCGCTTGTGTGGAAATAAAACGCAAGCGAGCCGCCGGTTTCCTCAAAATACTTTCTGTGTGAGGAGCCAAGATTCTTGTAGGTTATTACAAGCCAACCATCAAATTCGCCTGTTATTCCAACTCTGTGGGGAGTGGTATAATCTCTGTAATAGGGGTTTACAACAAGACCGGTATTGTTATCAATGAGGTAAGAGTTCTGCATATAGATAAAACTGCTGGTTCTTAAGCTAAGGCTTGAATACTGGTCTTTTTCTCCGCCCTGAACCTTAATTCTAAATGCAAGGTGAGTAATCTTGTCAGTCTCAATACCCTCGGGCATACCTGTTAAAACACTGCCGTCTTCGTTAAAGCCTCTGCCGCTTATGGAATTATAGTATATTCCACCGTTGGATTCTTTAATAGTTCCATCTGTATTTTCAGCTTCCTGAGGATTGAGAATAAGGAAATATTCATCGCCCGACTTGCGAGCATAGATACCGCCCTGCGAATTGTACGAAGCCGACTGTGAGAAGGGATCCTGGTTACTCGTCATAGTAAGTCTGCTTCCCCAACCGACATACTTATTTTTATAAGTATAGTACGCATCATTCTCGGGAACATCCATAAGATAACCTATAATTCCGTTTGCAGTCGTTGATATCTCTTTGGAAAGAACCTTTGTTCCCGCAGCATACTTTGCGTAAACTGTGTACTTCGTTCCTTTGGGAAGGTTTTGAGCCGCAGCATTAAATGCATCTTTTGCAAGCCAAGCCGAAGCCTCTGCATCCTTGTCAAATGAGTAAACTGCATTTGCATCATCGCTTATAACTGTAATTGTATGGTCGTTTGAAGTTACATCAAACGAAGGAGCACCGTAAACAAGATTAAAGGAATTGATATTTTTGGTGAGAATCATATCACCGACATAAAGCTCGGTACCTGCCCAACTATCAGTAGCGTCGGTTGAAGAGTGATCGCAGTTCCAGTGAAGGAACACGTGAACCTTAACGAGATCTACAAGTGTTTTGGCGGTATTGCCTGCAACCGCAGAAGAAGGAAATACAATATATCCGTCAAAACCAAGAGGGATCTGCATTACATCCTCATTTACTTTAATCTTTTCACCTGTATTTATATCCTGGAAGTATACTACGCCATTCTTATTCCACGTGCCATAGGAACCATCGCCTGCCTCAGCTGAAAGCAAGTTAATGGATAAAGGCTGTGTTGTGCCAGACTTGTAGTTGCCGCTTCCATCGTTAACAAACTTAATACGAATTGCAAGGTGGGTGTACTCGCTGGCGTCTGCATAGTTATCGCCAAGGGTTTCTACATCTTCATTTGCTATCGCACCATCCTTAGTGTTAGGATTGTGAGTATCGGAATAAAACGGAAAAATAAATGTTCCGCCGCCGCTTGACTTAACATGGTTTCCGTTTTCATCAACGTTAAATGTAAACTTCCACATATTTTCGCTGTCGATTTCATCAGCAAAAAGGTATGCGTGTCCGCCGCTGGTGTTATAACCGGTGTTGGTAGAATTTTTCAAAATTCCCCCCTGGGTATAACCAAGACCGTTTTCGCCATAGGTATAATAGCCGTTATAATACAGCTTACCATCGGCATCGTCATTTGCAGAAAACATAACTGTGTTGTCATCTACAGGCGCAGCACTCGCTACAAGCGTAAAAGGTACTACACTCATAAAAATTGCTACTGTTAGAATCAGAGCTAACGTTCTCTTTTTAATACTGCCCATTGTTTTTTCTCCTTTTTAAGTTTTTATGTCAACTTGACATTTTAACTTATGCTGCTTATAATTATAGTTGATTATCAAATATTATCAATGTCTATTGTGATTTTTGACGATTTCTCATTTTTTCTCAATTGAGGTGTGAAAAATGCCACAAAAAAGAATAGATATAATTCTGGAAATTATCAAGGAAAAAGGATTCGTAACGGTTAAATATCTCTGCGATGAACTTCACTACAGTACCGCAACAATAAATCGAGACCTAAACGAACTGCAAAAGCAGGGTTTAATTATAAGAAATCACGGCGGAGCTGAGAGCATTAAAAGAAAATATGCTCCTCTTGTTTTCAGAATCCACAAAAACAAACACATAAAAAGCAAGATTGCCACAGAGGCCGCCAAGATGCTTTCCGATGGTATGACGATTTTTATAGACGGATCAACAACATCTCAATATCTTGCAAAGTATATTCAAAAGTACAATAACATTACAGTTATTACAAACAACATAAATTTAGCGGCATATTTGAGCGAACTACGAGTAAGTGTTATTTGTCTCGGTGGGAGAATAACCGAATCTCCCTACGTAGTTAGTGGAATTGAAGCTGCAAATCAGGCCGAAACCTATAATGCAAGTATTGCATTTTTCTCCACAAGCTCTTTTACTGCTAACGGAACAATCAATATTGGAAATAACAACTACAATCTTATCAAAGCAATGATAAAAAATTCAAAGAAGTCTGTTTTTATAGCAGACAGTTCCAAGACAGATTTCGGTGCACCTCGAATTCTTTGTGATTTCTCACAGGTTTCTGCTGTAATCACAGATTATAATTTCAGTGATGAAGTGAAAAACTCATTCCCCAACACAGAGTTTATAGAGGTCGATTCTTCTGAGTCTTAAGCTTATTAAATGCAAAAACCTCGCAGTCTTCTACTGCGAGGTTTTTATTTTACAGAATTATATTCTATATATTATGTGTTTTTCATAATAACCGAGCCCACACATTCGCTTACATGTTCACAGGCATCAGCACAAGACTCAAAGCATTCATATATATCACGCCAAGAAATTATCGTCAACACGTCATTGGAGCTCTTGGTGAGGGCTCGCATAGATGCAAGATACAGCTTGTCGCATTCTTCCTCTACGTCATTAAGCTCAATGATAAGCTCGCGTATCTTCTTGGAGCGCTTGAAGTTTTCAAATTCGTCCATAAGCTCACAGAGCAGGTCGCAAGCCTTGACAAGCTTCTTGGCAAAATCAATGACAGAAGTTTCCACAGATTTGATATCGTAAACGTAAAACTTTTGTATTATCTCTTCCAGCTTATCGTTTACGTGATCGAGGTTCTGACTAAGCATATCCAGATCTTCACGGTCAACAGGAGTTACAAACGCCTTTGCAAGAGCATCGTTCATCTCGTGCTTCTTAATATCTGCGGTATGCTCGATCTGGTGCATATTATGAAGCATTTCTTCAATCTTATCGGGGTCGTATTTTTCAAGACATTCTACAAGATACGCAGCCGCCTTTTTGGAGAGTGCGGCACACTCTGCAAAGTTTTCAAAATAAAATTTATCGCCTTTAGCCATTTTCAACATCCTTTCTATTATTTAAAAATTAGCAAAAATAATTTAGTTACCAAAAATGCGAGTATTCCGCATCCGGGAAACGTAAGTATCCAAGTCAGTACCATTTCCTTTACGACGCCGAAGTTGATAGCCGAAACCCGCTTTACAGCGCCAACGCCCATAATTGACGTTGTTTTTACGTGGGTCGTGGACACGGGAAGGCCGAATACGGAACAGAAGACAAGCGAGATGGAGGACGCTATGTCCGCCGAGAAACCTTGATATTTTTCAAGCTTAACCATATCCATACCGACGGATTTAATGATCTTTTTTCCTCCCATCGCCGTTCCTGAGCCCATAACAATAGAGCAAAGTATCATAAGCCAGGTTGGAATTTCAAAGGTGGAATTAGCAACCCCCGCGCCTTGAAGCGTAAAGACACAAAGCAGGATAATTCCCATAAACTTTTGACCGTCCTGTGCGCCGTGCATAAACGCCATAGCGGCCGAGCCCACGATCTGAGCACCTTTAAAAAACGGCTCTGTCTTGGGTCGGTTGGCCTTATAGAATAATTTTGTTACAAGTTTGCATATCAGCCAAGCTAAACCAAAGCCCAAGGTTACAGAAATCCCGATACCGTAAATAACCTTAAGCCACTGGGACCACACGATTGCATCAAGGCCGCAAAGAGCTATTGCTCCGCCCGTAAGACCTGCAATCAGCGCATGACTTTCGCTCGTAGGAATACCAAACACCCATGCAAGCGTTGCCCAGCAAACTATCGCCAGCATTGCCGCACAGAGAACAATGATTACAGTTTTCCCATCGGCATTACCGAAATTAACCATACTCGTAATTGTTACTGCAACCTCATTACTGATCTTGGTCATCACAAAAACGCCTAGGAAGTTGAATATAGCCGCCATAAGAATTGCAGCCTTTGGCGGCATACACCGCGTTACTACACAGGTTGCGATTGCATTGGGGGCATCGGTCCAACCATTTACCAAGATGACTCCGAGCGTCAGCACTACTGCCACAAACAACAGCGGATTTGCAATCATTTGATTCCAAAATTCTAAAATCGAATCCATAAATCTCAGTCCTTTATCATTATATAAACATACTTTTCAAGCAACAAATAACTTTTCCTTATAGATTATAACAAATATTTATAATATATTTCAAGAGCTTTTTTGGAAAAAATTACTTTTTATGAAATATAGACACATTTTATTATCATTATCCCACTTTTTATATAAAAATATAAAAGCAGACCTCAAAAAAGGTCTGCTTTTTTCTTTATTTATTAGGATCGTACGAGAAACAAGGCATAAATTTAAGCTTAAAGAGGTTGTTTTTATGCATTGTGTCAATCTTGGACTTAATTTCTGCGGGTGGCTCTATTCCCTCTCTGATATATTTATCGAGAGCGGCATAGGTAAAGCCGAGATTGTCCTCGTCAGTTTTGCCGCAAAGGCCGTCAATTGGCGGCTTTTCGATAAACTTTTCGGGAAGTCCTAAAACCCTGCCCATCTGCTTTACCTCGGTAACGGTAAAGCAGGAAAGCAGACTGAAATCGCCTACGCTATCGCCGTAGCGGGTAGAATAACCTACCCAATCCTCAGAAAGATTGCAGGTGTTGGCGACTCTGCCGTTATTAGACTGAGCAACTGCATAAACCACCGACATTCTTATTCTCGGCGGGAGATTAAATTTAGTCTGATTTGTTATTTCAAAGGCGTTACCGATAGCATTATAGATCGCATCCTCAGCCTCTTTGATATTGACTGTAAAGCGTTTTATATCGAGAAAATCGCAAAGCTCCTCAGAATAGTTTATATCAAACTGCTCGCCCTTAGGCATCAGAACTCCGATTACCCTATCCTTGCCAAGAGCCCTTACGCAGAGAGCGGCAACTATTGAGCTGTCCTTACCGCCAGAGATGCCCAAAACGGCGTTGCAGCCCTTTCCGTTCTCCTCAAACCATTCTTTTATCCAGTTAACGCACTGCTCTGTAGCGTGCGCCGCATCAAACTTATACATATTCATTACCTCTTTTAATTTTTACAAACAAATTTTATCACTTTAATCCCAAAAGGTCAATAGGCGCGGGTGCTGACTTCACCAGAATTTAACAGTTTCTCCTCGCCGTTTTCAAGGCGAACCTTAAGCTTGAAATTACTGTCAATATCCAAAACAACAGCATTGTATTCGGGGTCTGAGAGCACCTTTATAGGCTTACCTATTAAAAACATTCTGCTTCGGTATTCATTAAAGAAGATTTTATCGGTAAGACGAGCGTAATATTCAAAAAAGAAATCGAGAATATGCGCAACAAGCTCGTTTTTATATTTTTCCGCCTCTTTTTGTGAGTCGAAAACCGCCGTTGCGATATCCTTTATCTCGTCGGGAAAGCCGTTTTCGCCTTCAAAAAGATTGATTCCTATGCCAAGCACAACATATTCCGGCTTACCGCTTTCTACATTAAGTGCGGCTTCGGTTAAAATTCCGCAGGCCTTTTTGCCACCAAGATATATATCGTTTACCCATTTTATATCCGCCTTTTTGGGCGAAACCTTTTCTATCGCCTTGCAGACCGAAACTGCCGCGCAGGTCGTGACAAGAATGGCATGGGCAACCGCAATATCGGGTCTTAAAAGAATGCTCATATAAATTCCGCTGCTATCTGGAGAATAAAAGCTTCTGCCCCTTCTGCCCCTGCCCTGCGTTTGCTCTGAGGCTATCACAACTGTTTTTTCTCCCGCACCTTTTTCAGCCATTTGGCGAGCAAGGGTGTTGGTAGATCCAACGCTTTTATGAACAGAAAAGTTTACGTCTTTGGTTTTTAATTTTTTTCTTATTTCGTACTCTGAAATCTCGCAGTTTTTGCTGACAAGTAAATAACCTTTACGGCTTGTTTCTATCTCATAACCCTCATTTTTTAGCGACAAAACATATTTCCAGACCATATTTCTGCTGATTTTAAGCTCTGTTGAAATAGTTTTGCCCGAAAGGTAGTCGTTTTTCTCTTCAAGCAGCCTTAAAACCTCTGATTTTAGTCCTTTCATTTAAGGTACCTCACATATTTCTTAAGTCTAATTGACAGCGCCGCGGCAAGCGCAATTTTTACAATATCAAAGGCAAACAGTGGCGCAGTTAATATAATGGCCGCCTTAAAATCAAAGGAAAAGCCTATCAAAAGCCACAAAACGCCGCAGAAATAGCAAGCCAAAAGCCCTACAAACATCGCGAAAAACACAGTAACAAAGCCGTCCTTCAGTTTTCTAATTAATACGCCGCTTATAAATGCCGACAAGGCAAATCCAACAAGAAAGCCGCCTGTTTGTCCAAACAGAACCTGCGCCCCGCCTTGAAAATTTGAAAAGACAGGTACACCTGCCATTCCAAGCAACAGGTAAGCTACTACACAAGCTACTGCTCTTTTAGTTCCTAGCAAGCCAACGGCAAGAAAAACGCCGAACACCTGCATTGTAAAAGGAACTGCAAGCGGAACAGTTACAAAGCTGCAAACCGAAATTACCGCCACAAAAACCGAGATTATTGCAATATCATAAACAGAAAGCCGTTTACTCTTCATAAACAAACCATACCTTTTATTTATATCACAACTATTACACCATATTTTTCCCTTTTCGTCAACCTAAATTTATTTAGGGTTGACAAAAGGCGAGTTCACGTGTGAACTCGCCTTTTTAATTACTGATTTACCGTTCCCTTATCTTCTGCAAGGGTTACTGTTACTTTGAATGTTTTAGAGGTTGAAATTCTTGTTCCGATTCTGTAAACCGTAAGCTCAACTGTATCACCCGGGGCTTTGTTTTGAAGCACAGAGTAGATAACATTCGCAGAGGTTATCTTCTGTCCGTCAATTTCGGTGATAATATCGTTTATCTCAACATCTTTTCTCGCTATATCACAGCTTTCGTCAATCTCGGTGACCAAAAGTCCTGCGGGGATCGAATAGTTATAATACTGCGAAACAGTTTCGGTTATAAGCTGGAATGTGATACCGATCTTTGCTCTGTTTTTAACATATCCGTGCTGCTGAAGGTCCTCAATAATGGGAATTGCCTCATTAATGGGGATTGCAAAACCAAGGTTTTCGTAGCCTTCAGAGGTTATCTTTGCTGAGTTGATTCCAATAACCTGACCATACATATTAACAAGCGCACCACCCGAGTTTCCGGGGTTTATCGCAGCGTCTGTCTGAATATAAGACACAGCATATCCCGAGCTGCTTGTAATTGTTCTGTCAAGACCCGAAACCATACCGCCTGTGCAGCTTCCTGCAAGTTCAAGACCGCCGGGATTGCCTATTGCAATAACGCTTTCACCAACAACAGTTTCTGCCGAATTTCCAAGCTCTGCAGCGGGAAGATTTGTGTCCTCGATCTTTATAACCGCTAGGTCCGACTGTGTATCAAGGCCCTTTAAGGTTGCGCGGTATTCCTCGTCATTATCAAGAACGACGGTTATCATAGAAGCGCCCTCAACAACGTGAGCATTTGTAACGATAAAACCATCCTCGCTGATTATGATTCCCGAGCCCTGCCCTGCCATTGTGGGGATTCCATTGGTATTAGTGTACTGAACTATTCCAACAATAGAGGGTCTTACCTTTGCGATAACAGCCGCAGCTGTAAGAGTTCCGTCACTATTAGCGGTATACTCGTCAGCACCCGCGGGTTTGCTGTTTATTACAAGCTCATCGTAGCTCTGTGTCTGGCTTGATGTTTCTGATGACGAATTATTTAAGCCAAGCTTACCCGCAAAAATGCCTCGAAGCTCGGTTACGGTCCAATAGCCAAAAAGGCACGCCGCAGTTACAACAGCAATAACGCCCAAAACCGCGAGGGATATTTTCAGACCCGTTCTTTTCTTTTTGGGAGGTTTCTGATTCTGGTTATAAAACTGATAGCCCTGCTGAGATTCATTATACTGTCCTCTATAGCTGTTGGGGCTATAGCTATAGTACACGCCCTGACCACTTGCAACCTTTTGCTCATTTTCTTGAGCCTGCGCCGCCTGTTTTTCAATATATTCTTGAGCATCAAAGGGCTTGGGCTCTGCTGCTTCCTCTGTGGCGCTCTCCTGCACCTCGGGCGCGATAGGTGCATGCACCTCGTTTGCCTCGCTATTTTGCTCATTATCAGAGGGAAAAGTATAGTTATTTTCTTCAGACATTGTTTTTCCTCCTAAAATCTGTTGAAATAATTATAGTACAAAAATATGAATAAATTAAAACACAATTTCAAATTTTACGAAACCGTTTTTATTTTATTTCTTTAAAAAAGCGGTGTTCTGAGCGTTTTTCCTCAGCGTTTTCCTTATAGAGCGGAAGCCCGATGATAAACTCTGTATACTCACCAAGAACACTACCAACGGTAATATTTCCGCCGTGCAGATCAAGAATACTCTTTACGATATTCAGGCCAAGGCCGACTCCGTTTTTGTCAAGGCTTCTTGATTTATCGGTTTTATAAAATCTGTCAAAGACGTGGTTTATTTCCTCTCTTGAAATTCCGCCGCCACTATTTTTAATATGGATAAAAGCAAACTCATTATCCTTAGCCGACGAAAATTCAAGGTATCCGCCCTCGTTACAGAACTTAACGGCATTGTCTATAAGATTATACACAACCTGGTGGATAAGGTCCTCATCGCCCAAAACAACAAGCCTATCCATTTCGGCAAGACCTTTGATGTCAATATTCTTATCCTCAATATTCTTTTCAAAGCTGAATAGTGTTGTGATAATTGTATCTCTTGTATCTATAGGACCTGCGTTGAGCTTTGTTTCGCCAGCCTCGATCTTTGTAACATTGAGCATTGCTCTAACAAGGCGAGAAAGCCTCTTGACCTCATCTGAAACAAGCTTCAAATACTGCTCCTGCTGTTCTTTGGGAATAGTTCCGTCCAAAATGCCGTCAATAAAACCGCCTATGGTCGTCATTGGGGTTTTAAGCTCGTGAGAAACATTTGCAATAAAGCTTTTTCTTGCCATTTCAAGCTCGGCAAGCGAATCTGCCATCTGATTAAAGGAAAGCGCAAGCTCCCCTATTTCATCACTGCTATGGTAATTTACTCTTACCGAGAAATCACCCTGTCCAAAGGATCTTGCCGCGCGACTCATTTGCTTTAGCGGTCTTGCAAGGATCCTTGTAATAAGATATATGATCACACAAGACAAAAGAATCGAGAAAACGCTGGCAATAAGAAACATCTTTACAACATCAGAAATAAGCTGAGAGATCGTATCTGCAGGTGCCGAGCAAAAAACGTAACCTATTAAATTTGTCTGATTGTCGACCAGAACAGGTGTTCCGATCGTGTAATGCGGTTTTGAATATATACCGCCAAGGCGCCCATATTCCTCATACTGAGAGCCGTCAGACATAGCGGAAAGAACGTTTTTAGACAACTTTGTAACCTCATGCTTACAAAGTCCTTCCTCTATACAAAGCAGGGTGTTTCCCTCTGAGTCAACAAAGAAAACAACTCCGTTAAAATTTTGGGCGATCGAGGAATACATCTGCCGTATCATTCTTTCATCAAGATACTTACCGTCATTTTCCTCGTAATTATATGTTGTAAATCCTGCCGCTCTTGTAACGCTCTGCAAAAGATTACTCTGCATTTCAGACCTCATATAGCGCGAAACCAAAAGAGCAAAAACTCCACCGAGGAACACAAGGCTCGTCAGGATAATTACGGCGCAAACCGTAAAATACTTGGCAAAAAGGCTCTTTCTCATACCCTTTACTCTGTTTCCTTAACCTCGAATTTGTACCCTACGCCCCAAACGGTTTTAAGCGACCAATCCTCGCAAACGCCCTCAAGCTTTTCTCTGAGGCGCTTGACGTGAACGTCAACAGTACGCGAATCGCCGTAATACTCAAAGCCCCAGACCTCGTCAAGAAGCTGGTCACGGGTGTAAACGCGGTTGGGATTAGATGCCAAGTGGAAAAGCAGTTCAAGTTCCTTTGGGGGAGTGTCTATAGCCTTTCCATCAACCTTAAGTTCATAACTTTCAAGATTGATTGAAAGTTTTGGGAAATTAACTATCTTCTTAGAGGAGTTATCTGTCTCGGGAGCACTTGTGGTCCTTCTTAAAATTGCCTTGATTCTGGCAACGACCTCTTTTGAGTCAAAAGGCTTTACAACATAGTCGTCAGCGCCAAGCTCAAGACCAAGAACCTTATCAATGGTTTCTCCCTTTGCGGTTATCATTATAATGGGACATTCAGAGGTTTTGCGAATTTCTCTGCAGACCTGCCAGCCGTCCATATTAGGCATCATAACATCCAGCAAGATCAAATCGGGATCGTTCTTTGCAAAAGCGTCAAGTCCCTCTCGGCCGTCAAAAGCAAGTGTAACAGCGTAGCCCTCTTTTTCAAGATAAAGGCGAAGAAGCTCGCAAATATTCTTATCGTCATCAACTACAAGGATTTTAGTTTGTGTCATAATTTTCACCTCTAACCTTTCTAACCAAAATATAACACAACTTCGTGAATAAACT
>JAFTYW010000034.1 GCA_017461245.1 Oscillospiraceae bacterium | reverse complement strand
TTAAATCGGACATACTCGGCGGAAATTACCTGCCATACCGGCAGCAACCTCCCGCTTCATCGCATATCTGTGCAGTCTCGCTCGATTATTATACCAAACCCAAAACAAAATTGCAAGCTTTTTTTTAGAAAATCGAGAGAAATTTTAAAGAAAATTTTGTATAGTTTGCACAAACGATTTTTTGCGACATTTTTCGCTATATATTATATATAAGGAAGGAACTTTTTGTTTTTTGAGTACAAATTGTCCTTTTTAGCGCTAATGCTGTCTTGACTTTAAAAGTTATAATGCTTACAATTAAGTTAATAAACCGTGGAGGTGCGTTATGAAAAAACCTATCTTACTTATGACAAGCAACGTTTGCTGCTGGAACGACTCGCATTTTACCGACGCCGAGCCTCAGCACGCTATTTGCAGAAGGCTGCCCAGAATGAAGGCGCTTTACAAAAAATATATGCCGGACCTTATCGGCGCTCAGGAAGTTACGATAACCTGGAAGAACTATCTTACCGAGGCTATGAGCGAGTACGGCATCGTGGGCGAGCCGAGAGAGGCTATTATCGACCCCGAGCATACCGCCATTCTTTATAAGAAAGAACGCTTTGAGCTTTTGGAGACCAAGACCTTTGCTCTTTCCGAGAGCGGCGAGTTTGGCTCTCTTGGCTGGGGCGAGGAATATCCGAGAATATGCACCTACGCTATTTTGAAGGACAAGGAAAACGGAGAGAAAATTGCATTCTTTAACTCACACCTTGCGCTTCGTGACGAGGCAAGGTGTGAAAACTTAAAGCTTATCTTTGAGCATATAGGGAAGTTTAATCTACCCACCTTGTTTACGGGAGATTTCAACACTACCGAATCCTCCTCTCCCTACAAGCTTTGTATGGAGACCATTTTTGATGACACCAAGTATTTAGCCAAGGACAGCGACAACGGATACACCTGCCACGGCTACCACGACGAAAACTACAACGGAAGCGCAAACTACGGCATCTCCCCCATCGACTACTGTATGTGCAGTAAGGGCGATTTCGAGGTTGAGAGCTATAAGATAGTAAGAGACAAGATCGACGGCCTGCCCGTTTCCGACCATTACCCCGTTATTACAAAACTGACCCTTAGATAAAAAAAGAAAGGCTTCCCCTTGAGGGGAAGCCTTTTTTATTTTATCCTATTGTAAAAATCATCTAATTCCGTAATTTTCGATTACGTAGTCCATATCCTTATCGCCTCTGCCCGAAAGATTGATAAGAACAGAGCCGTGATCCATTGTCTTTGCAAGCTTCATGCCGAATGCGACGGCGTGCGAACTTTCGATTGCGGGAATGATGCCTTCAAGGCGGGAAAGCTTATAAAAAGCATCAATAGTCTCCTCATCGTCGATAACATCGTATTTAACTCTGCCGATCTCCTGCAGGAAGGCGTGCTCGGGGCCGGACGAGGGATAGTCAAGTCCGCTTGCTACCGAATAAACAGGGGCGGGCTCGCCGTTTTCGTCTTTTAGCATAATGCTGTTAAAGCCGTGCATAACACCCTCGGTGCCGTATTTTAAGCTTGCGGCGTGGTCACCAAGCTTGGGGCCGCGGCCGAGAGGCTCGATGCCGTAAATATCAACGGGGTCATTTAAAAATCCTGCAAAAAGTCCTGCAGCGTTAGAACCGCCGCCAACGCATGCAACGATTGCACTGGGCAGGTGGCCCGTCATCTCGATAAACTGCTCTCTTGCCTCGATGCCGACAACGCTCTGGAAATCTCTGACCATCATCGGAAAGGGATGGGGGCCTAAAACAGAGCCGATGCAGTAGATAGAATCCTTGTACTCCTTGCTATATGCATCAAAAGCGGCGTCGACCGCTTCCTTTAAGGTCTGCAATCCGTGGGTAACCTCGACAACGTTTGCGCCGAGGATCTTCATACGGGCAACGTTGGGAGCCTGCTTTTTAATATCAACAGAGCCCATATAGATATCGCACTCAAGGCCAAAGTAAGCGGCAGCGGTTGCCAAGGCAACACCGTGCTGACCCGCTCCGGTTTCAGCAATTACCTTTTTCTTGCCCATATACTTTGCAAGCAGAGCCTCGCCCATGCAGTGATTTAACTTGTGGGCACCAGAGTGGTTTAAATCCTCACGCTTTGCGTAAAGCTGGACCTTGCCGCCGAGAGAGTCCGAGAGTCTTTCGAGGTGGGTAACGGGGGTAGGTCTGCCTTGAAACTCTTTTCTTATCCTGCGAAGCTCGGCAATAAACTTTCTCGACTGGCAGATGGAATAATAAGCCTCGGTAATCTCTGCCATAGCATTTTTAAGCTTATCGTCGATATAAACTCCGCCGTACTTGCCGAAATATCCGTCTTTATCGGGATAGTTGTTAAAATAGGTGTCAAAATTTACATTATTGAAAATCATTTTTATTTCTCCTTTTATATATGTAGGTTTTTGTTTCAATATTTAGGGGCGCCATCGCCTTGTTAAGAGATACATAAAATCACCTTTTCAAAAAAATAAATCCTGTCCCAAAATTTTGGGACAGGAATAAACCTGCGGTGCCACCCAAGTTGATGAAAGATCATCCGCTCTGCCTCATACCGTTATATGAGCCGCACTGTAACGGGTGCATCCCGTCGGCTACTACTCACGCACTACGCTTTCGGCCGCCCTCATAGGCCCATTCGCCAGATCTTTCACTACCGCATTTCCACCGACAGCGGCTCTCTTTAAGCTTCCGATAAGGTTACTCTTCCTAATCTTAGGTTTTCTCTTTTCTGCATAATATCATTTTATGCGCGGTTTGTCAAGGGTTTTGTTACATTTCGTAGTCAGCGGCGGTGCGCTCGACCATTATGGTATGTATAAAATCCGCAACCTTGACGTGCTCGGGGTGGGTGCGGTAATGCTCTAATGCCTCGCGGCTTACAAAAGTCGAATTGAGCGCAGCATCCCAAGCAGAGCCCTCAAAGCACTCTCCTACCTCGAGAGAAACCAGCCCCTCGATCTTGCCGACGAGGCTTTCAAGCTCTTTTTTCATTCTCGCAATGTTTTCTTTTTTGTTATCCTCAACAAGTTTCCAACAAACGATATGTCTTATCATTTTATTTCTCACTTTCTTATCTTATCCCATATCTTCATAATTGCCGAATATGGAATAAACTTTGCAAGAAAACGGTGTCCGTTATTCTGCAGGCCGAGAACTGCAATGTCCTTGCCCTTTCTGCTGCATTTGAGCGCCTTTGTAACCATTTCCTCGGCAGTTCTCATTCCTGTATATTTTGTTACCTCTTTTTTGGTGCCGCCGTTTGTAGCAACATCGAAAAAGGGAGTTTTTGTCCAGCCGGGGCAAACGGCGGTAACCGTGATCTTGCGGCTCTTAAGCTCGTAACCCAGCGCACGCGAATAGTTTAAAAGGAAGACCTTTGTTGCGGCATAAACGTTTAAATAAGGAATGGGGTGAAAACCTGCGATTGAAGCTACCTGCAAAATTCTTGCACCCTCGCTCATATAGGGGAGCGAATACTCGGTGAGTGCAACGGGAGCTCTGGCATTAAGGTCTACCATCGAGAGCGCATCAGGAACAGCTATGTCGCTGTAAGCGCCGAACTTGCCAAAGCCCGAGCAGTTAACTAAGACCTTTATGTCGGGCTTCTCGGCTTCGAGCAGAGCCTTAAACTCATCAAAGCTTGCATACTCGCACAGATCAAGCGGCACGACCTTAACAGGAGTTTTAAGAACGCTTGCAAGTTCCTCGAGTTTTTCTTTTCTGCGGGCGATGACCCACATTTCGTCAAAGCTCTCATCTCTATCGAGCTGTACGGCAAATTCCCAGCCGATACCCGACGAAGCGCCCGTTACAATAGCAATCTTTTTCATTTTACTGCTCCTTTTTAAAAAGCCGCTTTTGTGTTAGGGACAAAAGCGGCAGTTATTTATTCTATAGTTTTCTTTGCAAAGTCAGCAAGGTCAGCACAGAGCTTTTCTGCCGCCTCTTTACTATCCGACACTGCAGTGTAATAGAACTTTATCTTAGGCTCTGTACCCGAGGGGCGAACCATAAGCTTACAGTTGTTCTCAATGCGGAATTCCAAAACATTTGCTGCAGGCAGCTCGATCTCGCTCTGCTCTCCGCTTTCAAGCTTGGTTTTTACCCTTGACTGATAGTCAAGGACAGAAACAACCTTAAGTCCTGCTATCTCACGCGGTGCGCCCTCGCGAAGCGACTGCATTATAGCCTGCATCTTTTTGAGGCCCTTTGCGCCCGCAAACTTAAAGCTATCGACGCCGTGGTGATAGATGCCAAACTCTTTTTCGATCTGGGCATACACATCTAAAAGGGTTTTACCCTCCGCCTTATAAAAGCTTGCCATCTCGACGATGAGCATTGAAGTTATAACGGCGTCCTTATCTCTTACAAAGCTACCTGTAAGGTAGCCGTAGCTTTCCTCGTAGCCCAAGACGAAGCGGTCTGCCTCGCCTTTTTCTTCAAGAAGCCTTATCTGCTCGCCGATATACTTAAAGCCGGTAAGAACATTTTTCATTTCTATGCCATACTTCTTAGCGACCCACTCGGCAAGCGAGGTGGTAACTATGGATTTAATGGCGATAGGAGCTTTGGGCATAGTACCCTTTTCGATGCGCCTTTTGGCAATATAATCGATAAGCAGAACGCCGACTGCGTTGCCGCTCATAAGCCTTACCTTTCCGTCCGCTCCTCTGACTGCGATTCCAACGCGGTCGGCATCGGGGTCGGTAGCGACAAGAAGGTCAGCCTCCTCGTCTATGCACTTTTTGATTCCAAGAGCGAGCGCCTCTTTGATCTCGGGGTTGGGATAGGGGCAGGTTGTAAAGTTGCCGTCGGGCATTTCCTGCTCGGCTACAACCGACACATTTTTAACGCCCATTTTTTCAAAAATATGGCGGACAGGCTCGTTGCCTGTTCCGTTAAGAGCAGTATAGACAATCTTCAAATCCGAATTTGCTATCGCCTCGGGGCAGACACTCTCGCCTGCTACCCTATTATAGTAATCCTCGTAAACGCTCTGCTCGATGTATTCTATCATTTTGTTTTCGAGCGCCTTTTCAAAGGAAAGTGAGGTGTTTGCACCGAAAATATCGGTCTGCTCGGCGTATTTCAAAACCTCTGCAGAGTCCTCGGCATTCATCTGGCAGCCATCGGGTCCGTAAGCCTTATAGCCGTTATACTCAGAGGGGTTGTGACTGGCGGTTATCATAATGCCCGCGTCGGCATTAAAATAGCGAACACAGAAGGACAAAACAGGGGTAGGCATAAGTCTGTTGGTAAGATGCACCTTTATGCCATTTGAGGCAAGAACGGTGGCCGCCTCTTTTGCAAAAAGGTCCGACTTAATTCTCGAATCGTATGAAATTGCAACCGAAGGATTGCTTTTTTTGTTCTTAAGCATATCCGCAAGGCCCTGAGTAGCACGGCGAACGGTATAGATATTCATCCTGTTTGTTCCCGCTCCAATTACTCCTCGCAGGCCCGCAGTTCCAAAGGAAAGGTCACGATAAAAGCGGTCAAATATCGCTTCCTCGTCATTTTCAATGGATCTCAGTTCTGCTGAAAGGTCAGCATCCTCGAGAGAATAGGAGAGCCAACTTTTATATAATTTCATTGCCTTTTCCATAAAGTATCGCTCCTTACATTCTATGATAATATGATACCGCAGCATTAAAAAATTGTCAACGGCTCTATATGGACATTTGTTGCAACTTTATTTTTAGAAAAATCTTTTTTATTTTAAAATATGTAATCTTTTTATAAACAAAATCGTAAACCGCTTGTCAGAAGAGTGCAAAAGTGGTAATATTAAATAAAGTACAAAGGAGTGAAAGCATGGAAATCAGCACCCTATATTATCTTATGCGGCTTTACGATTTATACGCGGATTTTAATGAAAAAAGTCAAAAAAGCTTTAGCGAGCTTTACAATGATATTAACTCTCACACCTCAAAGGACATACTCTACGCAGTCCCCGAGGTTGTAAAGGTTTCAGCCCAAGCGCTTTGTTTAAAAAGCGACGTCGCTGCAGTTAAAGAATTTTGTGAGCTTTTAAAGCCTTATGCAGACGAGTGCCGCTCGCTCCTGCCCGAACTTACCGGCGCAAACGACAGGTTTACAGGTATTCTTGCAGAGAATTTTCGCGAGCAGGGATATTTTTCAAAGAGCGGTGCATTCAGAAAAGTGCGCAAAAACAAGCTTTATTTAATTGAGGCGGAGCTATCCGCCACCTTCAAGACAAACGAATGGGGCTTTGTGTCTGCCATTGTAGTTGCCCCTGTTGTAAGATGCGCCGAGGCAAAGGTCAAGCTTAAAAAGGACAAGAAGTACTACACTGAGTGCGCCCTTTTAGACGACGAGGTTACCTTCTCAGACCTAAAGCTATTCTGCCCCTCAACCTTTTACAAGACGCTCAAGCACTTAGAAAAGATCGAACTTGATTTAGAGGGCGGCGCTCTTTCTGAGGAGAACACAAAGGCTCTTGCTTCTTCGGCGCTGGTTGCTCCCTCGGTTTGCGAAAACAGAGCGATACCCAGCTACTACAAAAAGCTTTGCAAAAACGATTTCCCCATAGGCAAGGCTTTTTCGGTTTCGATTATGTCGGGAATATTCTGTTTTATTCTGACCACTCTTATTTTAGGAGTTATCAGCGGAATAGGCGTTTATTTGGCGCTCGGCTACGAGAAGATCTTCGGGCTTTTTGAAAGCCCGTGGTTCTATCTTGTTACTGCGGTAATTTCGGTGATTTACGCAATGATCGTTTTCACAAAAACAAGGCGCGGTAGATTTTAATAAAAATGCGCAAACTACTAAAAAGGAGGCGCTTGTATGGCAGTTACCTTAAACCGCGACGAGGCAGTTGTTAAAAAGATCCGCGAGGGTTTAAAGCAAAAAGGCGGATATTGCCCCTGCCGACTTGCCAAAAAAGAGGAATATAAATGCATCTGTGAGGAGTTTAAGAGGCAGATAGCCGACCCCGATTTTGAAGGCTACTGTCATTGTATGCTCTATTACAAATCAAAAGACTGAAAGGAAGATAAAAATGTCTGTTAAAATTATTACCAAGGAAAACTTTGATGCTGAAGTTATAAGATCACAAAAAACCGTTCTGCTCGATTTCTGGGCAACCTGGTGCGGCCCCTGCCAAATGCTCTCCCCTGTTGTCGACTCTTTTGCCGATGAAAATCCCGACATCTCGGTCTGCAAGGTCAACGTTGACGAGCAGCCCGAGCTTGCCATGGCTTTCGGCATCGAGAGCATTCCCACCCTTGTTGTTATGAAGAAGGGCAAGGCGGTAAACAAATCCCTCGGCGTTATCCCCAAGGAAAAGATTGCCGAGTTGGTTAAATAAAAATAGTTTATACGTAAAGCCCCCTCATCAGAGGGGGCTTTGTTTTATCGAACGTGTTTATTTTCATTTGTAGGGCGCAGATTCATCCGCACCTCACAACCGGAATGGATAAATCCATCCCTACATTCTATTAAACGTTGGTTTTACTTTGTAGGGGCGGGTCTCTGTGCCCGCCCGTTTTGATCTGTATAAATTCGTCGGGCGGGCGCAGAGACCCGCCCCTACGAATT
>JAFTYW010000007.1 GCA_017461245.1 Oscillospiraceae bacterium | reverse complement strand
GTGGGGCATTTTGAGTTCACCGCACTGGGGGCATTTTGAAAATGCGGGAGCGGTAAGCTTCCAAACGTTAGAACGTCTCTTATCTCTGCGAGCTTTTGATACTCTTCTCTTGGGAACAGCCATTTCGGCACCTCCTGTGTTATTATAACAATAATTTTAATCAGTTTTCGAGCAGCTTTTTAAGGGCTGCGAGCCTCGGATCTGTCTGACTGTTAAGACAATCGCAGTCGGAGAGATTTAAGTTGGTTCCGCAGACGGGGCATAGACCCTTGCAGTCTTCGCGACAGAGGAATTTGAGTGGCAAATTCAAAACAACGTCGCTGCTGCAAAGCTCGCCTAAGTCAAGGAAGTCGCCCTCAATTAAGATGTACTCCTGCGCGTCGCTGTCCTGCAGCTCCTTAACAAGCGTATATTCAAAATCAAGGTCAATTGAACTGTCATAGTCGCAAAGGCACCTGTCGCAAAAGGTATGCATCGGGGCAAAAGCCTTGTATGCCAGAGTTACAATGCTGCTTCTGCTTTGAACGTACCCTTCGATCTTAACAGGGGAGATAAGGGGCTTGTGGCTCCAGATCTCAGTTTGAGAAAGGTCAAGCTCAAAGGAAAAGTCCTCCCGCTCGCCCTCGATCTCAAAAAAGCGCCTGACGTCAATTTTCATAACGACACCTCACATACCGCTGATACTTAGGGGGGTACCGCAGTATGATGCGGCCGAAGCTCAGATATTAAATATCCATACCCAATTATTATATAAAGAGTTTTTCCTTTTGTCAATAAGAAAAAACGTTTTTAAGCAAATTTTTTCCTCGCAAATGTAAAATAGACCCCATAAGTTTTTATCCATATACAAATTAACAACAGCCTATATTATGTTTTGTAGTGGAGGGCCTTGGTCCTCCCGTTATATTAAATCTAAGCACGGCGGGAGGGGAAACCCCTCACCTACAAGCAAGGATATATGTATTGGAAAAAAGTGAATAGTGAAAAGTGAAGAAGTAAAAAATCCCAAGTCGCAAGACTTGGGATTTTTTTGGTGGACGATAACGGACTTGAACCGCTGACCCTCCGCACGTCAAGCGGATGCTCTACCAGCTGAGCTAATCGTCCAAAAAATTGTCAACGCTGATATTTTACTACATTTCTTTTATAAAATCAAGCCTTTTTTAAACTTTTTTATTTCATCTGAAAAAATCAAACTTGAAATAATATTGAAAACCTGTTGAAAAGCGAAAATAACTGTGATAAACTTAAGAAAACGGAGGTGTTTTTTATGAGAATAATGACAAGTAACATTTGGGGAGATTATTTTAAAAACCCTGTAGACGTTCGTGAGGATTTCCTTTACGATGTGTTTAAGAAGTACGATGCCGATATAATCGGTCTGCAGGAGGTTACTCCCGGCTGGTATAAAGGTCAGATGATGCAACAGTGGCTCTCTGAGGAGTATATGTTCGTCGGAACAGAGCTTGCCGACAATAAAAACTACGTTCCTTTTGTTTACAAAAAGAATTTGAGCCTTATTTCAAAGGGCTATGAGTATCTTGAGAATACTCCCGATGCTTCAAAGGCAATAACCTGGGCGGTGTTAAAGAGAGAGGACGGCGGCATTTTCGCCGTTTGTAACACTCACTTCTGGTGGAAAACAGGCCCCGAGCACGATGTTATCAGGGTCGATAATGCAAATCAGCTCGTAAACTTGATGAAGGCTCTCAAAAACAGATATAACTGCCCCGTTTTCGCATTCGGCGATATGAACTGCGTGCTGGCGAGCGACGTATTTAAGGTCTATGCCGAAAACGGCGTAAAACACCTACTTGACCTTGCCGAGAAAAAATGTGAGGTCGGTTCGCACCACGGCGACCCTGTGCTTAAAGAGGACGGCAGATACCATGGCACCAAAACCGAAAAGGACAAAACCCTTTCTATCGACCACATGGTCGCACTTGGCGATGGCTTTAAGATCCTCGAATATATGATAGTTGAGGATCAGAAAGCGCTCGACGCCACCGATCATTCCCCCGTTTATGTAGATGTTGAGTTTTTAAATTAACATCAATAAAATAAATCTCAAGGAGATTTATTTTACTTCATATTCAGTTTGCTGAATACTTCATAATTATCAAGGATAATTACTTCATATTTTGCATTAGCAAAATACTTCATAAAAACAAAAACACCGTAATTTCATCAGAAATCACGGTGTTTTTTGCTTTTATTTAATCTCTGCTTTGATGCGCTCGTTTATCTTTTCACGCAGTCTTAAAACTAGGTAGGCAGGCTGGGTCGAGTTTCTGAACGAAAGGTCATCGAGTTCGCTCTTTAAAATGTCATTTACTGCATCTCTACTGATAAGGCTTTCAAGAAGCTGCATGGCCCTAAGGTCCTGCATGCTGTGCAGGAAGACCTTGCCGCTGATTGAGAACCAAGGCTTGTCGCCGTCGGGATCAGGGTAAACGCAGAAAGAGTCACCTGCGGGGAAGGTCTTGTTAGCGTCAACAGACTTAAAGGGATTTAATTTGTCCTTGGACTCCTGTGAATAGTAGAAGTTAAAGCCCCACTGTAAAAAGCCCTTAACGTCGTTGTAGAACATCTGGTATGCGAGCATACGGTTTCTGGGCGAGGGCATAGCGAACATACGGTTTGAAACGTGATTAAGTCGCTGGTCGCAGCAGTAGTAACAGAAAATGTCAACTCCTGCATCTAAAAATGCCTCAACCGCAGTTGTTGCAACAACGGGAAGCTGGACAACGCCTTTTTTGTAGAAATCGTAGTTTGAAAGGGCGTCCATAATGGTAAAGCCCTCAACATGCTTTGCGATAAGCGAGTGAGCGTAGGAGTAATCCTCAAGCATATCGAGATGCGGCTCGTCGGAAATGTGGAAATAGGTCTTATCCGCAATTCCGAGCTCCTTAAGGTGCGCGGTAAGAAGGGGAAGAAGCGCATCAAGAAATGCGGGGTACTCGGGCTGATGTAAGTCTGTGTCCCAGCCAAAGATCTTCTTTTCCTCGCCGTTTTCCATAGCAACGATCTTGGGAGCGTGCTTTGCGCCCCACTGTGTAAAGAGGTGGGAAAGCTCAAAGTACTCAAAGCCTATCTTCTGAGCCAGCGCTACGTAGCGGTCAAGCTTTTCAAAGGAGAAGGTGTATTTGTCGCCGTCCTTGTAAACGTCAACGAGCTGAACGGTAGGTCTTTCGCTGCCGACTGCTGTGTCAAGCGGAGGGGTAAAGAGCGGGGTGTATATCATGCTGATGCCCGACTCGATTGCGCTCTGCATATATTTTTCAATAAGAGCCCAATGCTCCTCTGAAAGCATTCCTACCCCGTGAACATCGGCAATGCAGTCGTTGTGGAACCACATTGTAACGGGGAGCTTGTTTTTAGGTAAGACCGCACCGATAACGTCAATGGTAAATGTGAGTGTCTTGCTCATTTTTGTCAGCGGCTCGGTAAGGGTAACGCTTACCTTGTGTTCGCCCGCTTTGCAATCTGCAGGAATTTTAACGTTAACCCAAAGCACCGAGGTGGCGGCGCTCGAGGCGGTTATTGTGTTGTTTTTGACCGGTTTTAAAAGGTCGGGATAATGACCGGGATGCTCGGAAAGATAGCCCTCGTCGTGCTCGTTTGAGTAGGCAGTAACGAAAACAGGCATATTTATAACCTGACAAACTTCAATGTCCTTTAAATCGCTCTCAACAGAGATGTTAAGCTCGCAGGGGCTTAAAAGGTTTTCAGAGGTGCGCATAGCGATCTGAAAAGCCACCTCCTCGCCTAAAAGGGCAGAGGTCTTGTGGTATCTGTCAAAGCTGGGGATCCCTTCCTCAAAAACCTTTTCAAGAGGGGAACACTGATAGATAAACTTAAACATATTTTTTCCTCCGTTTATATGTTAAAATGCTTTTTTAAAATTTCCTCGGTAATAAAATGGGTCTCGATCTCTTTGTTTTCAAAAAGGCAGACCGAAAGAACATAGTCGCTCGTTTTTTCGGTGTGGTAACAGCCCTCGCTCTCGGTGCAGACGGTCGAGAGCTCTTTTCTTATTCCCTCACCCGTAAGCTTTAAGATGCTTTCCTTTTTTGTCCAAACCGTGCAGTAATATTCTAAAAGTTGGTCCTCTTTAAGTGTCGCCGCTTTTTCTTTTTCTCGCGGCGAGGCAATGCGATTAAAAATCGACTCTTTCATTCGGTTTATTCTTTCAATGTCAGCGCCGATTGGTTTTTCATCCACGGCGCAGACAACATAATCGCCTGAATGGGAAATGTTAAACTGCGGCGCACGTTCTATAAAAGGCTTGCCGCCCTGCTCGGTCTGATACTCCAAGGGAAGCGGCAGTCCCAGAGCAACAGAAAGGCAGACCTCTGCGCCTATGCACAAGAGCTGAGGATCCTTTTTGCGCATTTTCAGCGTCCTCTGCCGCCTTTTATCAGAGATGCGGCTTTGAAGGCTCAAAAGATACGGCTTAAAGTCTTTGCAGTTAAGTATGTAAACAGCCGCCATTTTAAGCCCTCCTTTTTAAATTAGTATACTATGCGTATATAGCCTTTGTCAAACTAAAAAAATAGCATTCTTGACAATAAAGCTGGACAATAATATAATATTTCTGATAGCGTTTTTGGAGGAATATCATGAAACAGAATGTTAAAATAAAGAAGCTTAGAGAAAATGCAGTTTGCCCCTCTTATCAGTCGGCGTCTGCTGCGGGCGCAGACCTTTATGCCGCTCTTGACAGCGCAATTACTGTCGAGAAAGGGCAGACCGTCTTTGTGCCGACGGGCATTGCTATGGAAATCCCCGAAGGCTTTGTCGGGCTTGTCTATGCACGTAGCGGACTTGCCTGCAAGAAGGGGCTTGCCCCCGCAAACAAGGTCGGCGTTATAGACAGCGATTATAGGGGAGAAATTATGGTAGCTCTCTATAATCACTCGAGTGAAAGGGTGCAGGTGCTTTCCGGCGAGCGTATTGCCCAGATAGTTTTGACACCTTATCTTACCGCAGAATTTGAGGAGTGCAATGAGCTCTCAGACACCGCTCGCGGCGAGGGCGGATTTGGCTCAACCGGCAAATAAGCTTTATAGGAACGGAGAATAAAAATGAGTGCAAAAAATCATTTTGATGTGATAATCATAGGAGCGGGACCCGGCGGTATCTACTCGGCCTACGAGCTTAAAAAGACTGCGCCCAATTTAAAGGTCGCGGTTTTCGAGTCGGGCAGTGCGCTTGAAAAGAGAAAATGCCCGATTGGAAGTAACGGTGTTAAGTCCTGTATAGGCTGCAAAAGCTGTGCCATTATGAATGGCTTTGGCGGAGCGGGCGCCTTTTCTGACGGAAAATATAATATAACCAATAACTTCGGCGGCACTCTGCACGAATATATCGGCAGGGACACCGCTATTGAGCTTATGCAGTATGTTGACGGCATAAATTTGTCGCACGGCGGCGAGGGAACACGCCTTTATTCAACCGCCAATACAGATATAAGAAAGCTCTGTATGCAAAACGACCTGCATCTTTTGGATGCCTCTGTCCGCCACCTCGGAACAGATATAAACTACGTCGTTCTTGAAAATCTTTATAAAGAGCTCAGCTCATCGGTCGAATTTTTCTTTGATAGCAAGGTCGATAAAGTTAAGAAAACCGATGGCGGTTATGAGATAGAGGTAGGAAATGACATCTATTCCTGCAAAAAGTGCATAATCTCGGTTGGCAGAAGCGGCAGTAAGTGGATGGAGAGCGTCTGCCGCGACTTAAAGCTCACCTCACACTCAAACAGAGTTGATATTGGCGTTCGCGTTGAGCTTCCCTATGAGGTCTTCTCGCATCTTACCGAAGAGCTTTACGAGAGCAAGATAGTTTATAGAACACAGAAGTTTCAGGACCTTGTACGCACCTTCTGTATGAACCCGCACGGCGCGGTGGTTACCGAGAATACAAACGGCATCGTTACCGTTAACGGCCACAGCTACGAGGACAGCGCAAAACATACTGCAAACACGAACTTTGCTCTGCTTGTTTCCAAGCATTTCTCTGAGCCGTTTAAGGATAGCAACGGCTACGGCGAGAGCATTGCCCGCCTTTCAAATATGTTGGGCGGCGGAGTTATGGTGCAGCGCTTTGGTGACCTTATAAGAGGCCAGCGAAGCACCGAGTCGAGAATTTCCGAAAGCTTTGTAACCCCCACCCTCAAGGCAACCGCGGGAGATCTCAGCCTTGTTATGCCTAAGCGAATTCTTGATGGCATTATCGAGATGATCTACGCTCTTGATAAAATTGCCCCGGGAACTGCAAACGACGACACCCTTTTGTACGGCGTCGAGGTCAAGTTCTATAATATGCAGGTTCAGATCAACGAAAATCTTGAAACCGAGCTTTCTGGCCTTTATGTAATCGGCGACTGCAGCGGAGTTACTCACTCTCTGTCGCACGCCTCGGCAAGCGGAATCTATGCCGCCCGCCACATCGCCCAAAGCCTATAAAAACAAAAACCAACCGCCCGGTTAACGCTGGGCGGTTATTCTTTACTATATGAAAAATGTAGGGGCGACCATTGGTCGCCCCTACAATATTACCCCAAAATAAAATATAATTTTCAATTTTCAACTTTCAATTTTAAATTTATTAAATTGTTGTGTTTTTTAAAAATGTGTGCTACAATTAAATAAATATACACAAATCGCAAAAATACGACATCGCAAATAACTTAAAATAAATTGCGGGAGAGAACAAAAATGCAGGAAAATTTCAGAACACAAGCCTTTGGATTTAACAAAAAGGATGTCATCGACTATATTTATGAAATTACAACAGCCAAGGAAAACCTTGAAAAAGAATCTGCCGAGCAGATAGAATCCCTTTCTGCCGACAGAGAAAAATTCTCCAAAGAGAGCGCTGAGCTTTCGGCTAAAAATGAAATTCTGGAAAGTCAGATCCAGGCGCTTCGTGCCGAGCTTGCTGATGCAAATATGCAGAAAAGCCGTCTGTTTGAGGAGATCAACGAAAACCGCAGACTGCTCCTTGATAACGAGCGCGAGCTTAATATTAAAAACGAGCAGATAAATAAGCTTATCGCCGAAAATGAGGACTTTGCTCAGAAATGCGAAAAGTATGCCGAGATCGCAAAGGATGTCGGCAAAACTATTATGGAAGCTAAGCAGATGGCCGCCGATATTGTTGATAGAGCAAAGGGCGAGGCGGATAAGATAAGAATGACCACCGAGCAAGCTGTGTCTGAGTCGCTTCGCGAGATCTCGAGCGCCAACGGCGAAATTGAAAACCTAAAGCACAACGTTTCTGATATGACAAGAATTTGCGAAAACAGAATCAGGACCGTTGAGCTTAACTTAAAGGCGGTTGCCGAGGCTGTCGCAAGGGTAGAAAAAAGGGAAGAGAGTGCTGCACAGGAGCCCTCAGAGCCCGAAAACCGCGAATTTTTTTGAGCAGCCGCAAGTCGCAGATAGTAATTGGGGCGGCGAGAGCGGCAGAAATAAATCAAAACGAATAGTTATGGAGCCAGTCGTGGTAAACCGCAGGCTTCAAAAATCGGTCGGTTCAAAGTGGGGGCCGAGAAAAAGCAGATTTAAAAGATTTTTAGATTTTCTCAGAGGGAAAATAATATGAGTGAAAAGAAAAAAGCGCAAAGCTGCTGCGAGCTTTGCGCAAACTATTATTACGACGAGGACACCGAGTGTTACGAGTGTGGCGTCGATCTTGATGAGGACGAAATGGCGGGCTTTCTTTTGCATCAGCGCAGGGATTGCCCATTTTTTCGGTTTGGCGATGAATATACCATTGTCAGAAAGCAAAACTGAATATTGGAGGTAGTTTTTCTATGAAGCTCAATTACAAACGCACAATACTGATAGGCTTTGCTTTTATGGCAATTTTGGCATTCTGGCAGTTTTATGACCAGGTCGTGCCGTATCTTTTAGAGAACGTTTTCGGTCTTAAAACCTTTACGGCAAATGCCATTATGTCGATAGACAATATACTTGCAATATTTATGCTGCCGCTTTTCGGCGCAATTTCTGATAAAACTCATACAAGGCTCGGCAAAAGAACTCCCTATATCTTGTTTGGAACTATTGCCGCGGTAATTTTGCTTGTAATCAACGGCCTTTTTACCGAGAACCGCAATTTTACGGGCTTTGTCGTGACCCTTATGATGCTTTTAGTCACAATGGCAATTTACAGAACCCCTGCAGTTGCCTATATGCCCGACGTTACCGAAAAGCCGCTTCGCAGTAAGGCTAACGCTATCATAAACCTCGTCGGCTATATCGGCGGAATTTTCGCAACAATAGTTATGATGTTTATGTTAAGCAGCGACAAAAACGCCGCGGGCGAAACTGTTTACAGCGAGGATCAGTCCTTCCTGCCCGTTTTTATCGTAATCGCGGCGTTTATGCTTGTTGCAGTGCTGATCTTGGTCTTTTCAATCAACGAGAACAAACTGCTTGCAGAAACAAATATAGTAGACGAGCCCGAGGAAACTGTAAAGCCAAACGGAAAGCTTTCCCGCTCCGTTTTTGTTAGCCTTGCGCTCATTTTGGTTTCGGTCTTCCTTTGGTTTATGGCTTATAACGCCGTTACGACCGCATTCTCCCGTTACTGTGTAAACGTTTGGGGAGTGGATCTGGGCACCTCGTCGAGCTTTCTTTTGATGGCAACAATTGCTGCTATTGCCGCCTTTGTTCCCCTCGGCTTCCTTTCGGGTAAGCTCGGCAGAAAGAAAACTGTTCTTTTGGGTATTGCTCTTATGACAGTCTGCTACGCTATAGCAATCTTCATAAGAGAGCAGACACCTGTAATGTATCTTATTTTTGCCCTCGTTGGAGTAGGATGGGCGGCAATAAACGTAAACTCATTCCCTATGGTCGTTGAGATGGCAAGCGGCTCTGATGTTGGTAAATACACAGGCGTTTATTACACCTTCTCAATGGCGGCTCAGATAACGACTCCGTTGCTCTCGGGCTTTCTTATTGATAATCTTGGCTTTGGTTACTCGGTGCTGTTCCCCTATGCTGTGCTTTTCTCGGCGCTGTCTTTTGTAACAATGTCGTTTGTGCGCCACGGCGACGTAAAGCCCCAAAAGAGCAGATCACTTCTTGAAAACTTTGATGTTGAGGACTAACTAATGGTTTTTTTGTATATAGCAATCGTGCTGCTTGTTATTATTGCAATTTATCTCTTTTTAATATTTCCTGCGATCCGCCGCCACCCCGACAGAAAGCTAATGGAAAATATGTATATAGCGCATAGAGGGCTTCATTCTTTAAAGCCCAACACCCCCGAAAATTCTATGGCCGCCTTTCGTGAGGCGATAGAGGCGGGAATTGCAATCGAGACCGATATTCATATAACTGCTGATAACGAGGTGGTTATCTTTCACGATGACACATTAAAAAGAATGTGCGGCGACGAGCGTGAGATAGAAAAGCTCACACTCAATGAGATAAAAAAACTGCGCCTTGCAGGCACAGACGAAAAGATACCCACCTTTAAGGAATTTCTCGATCTGGTTGACGGAAAGGTGCCGCTCTTAATCGAATTTAAGTCAACAAGTCTTGACACCACTCGCCGCCTTTGCCCTAAAGCAAACGAGCTTTTGGAGAACTATAAGGGAAAATACTTTGTTCAGTCATTTTTCCCGTTTGTCTTAGGATGGTACCGCAAAAACCGCAAGGACGTTATAAGAGGCCAGCTCTCATCGGCCTTTAATAAGTCTGACCTTTTGTCAAGAAAGCTCCTTGGAATGATGGTTTTTAACTTTATCGCCCGCCCTGATTTTGTTTCGTATGAGTATAAGTACGAAAATAAATTCGGCCGCCGCCTTTGCGCTTTTTTGGGAGCACACAGCGCGGGCTGGACGTTTAGAGATAAAGAGACTGCGAGGGCATTCTCTGCCATTTTCACCACAAGAATTTTTGAGGGCTTTTTGCCCGAAACGGAAGATAAATAATGGATAATATTGTTTTAATAGGAATGCCAGGAGCGGGCAAAAGCACCGTCGGAGTTCTTTTAGCAAAACGCTTAGGTTACCGCTTTGTTGACACCGACCTGCTCATTCAAGAAATAGAGGGTAAGCGCCTTTTTGAAATTATGCGCGATAACGGTAACGAGTATTTTGCTGATGCCGAAAACCGCATAGTCGCCTCTCTCAAGGTAGAGAGAAGCGTTATCGCAACGGGCGGTAGCGTGGTTTTCGGTAGCGATGCTATGCAGAACTTAAAAAGCCTTGGTAAAGTGGTTTATCTGCGTGTCCCCCTCGCTGAGCTTGAAAAAAGGGTAAACAATTTTGAGACCCGTGGAATACTTATGAAAAGCGGACAAACCTTAAAGGACATTTATGCCGAGCGCACCCCGCTTTACGAAAGGTATGCCGACCTTACCATTGACTGTGACGGCGACCTTGCCGACAACGCCATAAAAATCGAACAACTGCTGTAAACAAAAACCGTAAACAAAGAGCCGAGGGGCATTTGGCACCTCGGCTCTTTAATTATATGCGGAACGACACGCAGGCCGTTCCCTACAAATTTTAATATATGTTGGTTATATTCCGTAGGGACAGGCGTCCTCGACTGTCCGTTCTCTGCGCAAAGTTAACGCCCTCGGACAGTCCAGAGGCCTGTCCCTACAATGTTAATACAAACGTCGATTTTAATCCGTAGGGCACGACCTATGTGTCGTGCCGCTTTTTTCGGTGCATCGGTTTACGCCGCGCCCTACAAAAAACCGCCCAACTCTTCAATTCGAGTTGGGCGGTTTTGGCTTTGAGATATTAATTATTCGGTGCGCAGAGCGATAACGGGGTCCTTCTTGGCGGCGAGGCTTGAGGGGATCAGTCCCGCAATAATGGTAAGGACCATACTAATAATCACCAAAATAACCGCGGCCATAGGCGGCAGAGCCGCTGCGGCGCCGATGCTTGTAACCGCCTGCAAAATAGCATTTATAGGCAGTATCAGAAGCAGGGTAACACCTATTCCTATCGCGCCCGCCGTAAAGCCGACTATAAGGGTCTCGGCGTTGAAAACTCTGGAAATATCCTTGCGCGAAGCACCGATTGCCCTTAAAATTCCGATCTCCTTGGTGCGCTCGAGAACCGAAATGTAGGTTATAATTCCGATCATAATCGAGGAAACGACCAGCGAAATTGCAACAAAGGCAATAAGAATGTAGCTTATCGCGTTGATAATGGTGGTGACCGAGGACATCATAAGACCGATGTAATCGGTGTAGGTTATCTGGTCGGTTTCCTTTTCGACACCGTCGTTGTAGTCCTCAATGATTTTCTTAATTTCGTCCTTGGACTCAAAATCTTTGGAATAAAGCGCGATGCCGCTGGGGCTGTCGGGGTCGGCGTAACCCATTTCATTAAGGCGGCCGTCTAAGGTCGAGTCGCTCTGCATATTGGAAAGGCCCGACGCAAAGGTTGAGAGAATGGCGCTCTCACTCATTCCGCTCTGCTGCAGCTGAGAGAGCATAGCGCCCGCCTCCATCTGCTTATCCTGCGGCAGAGAGGTTATATAGGCCTGCAGCTCCTGCATATTGTTAAAGACTATCTTTTCACCGGTCGAAAACTCGGTGCCGGTCATGACATCTATCTTTTCGTTTGCAAGCTGCTCTTTTACTATCTCGCTGTCGTTTACCTTGTCAAGCAGAGTGGTCATAAGGGCGTGGGTGTAGCCAACCGAGCCGCTCTCGTTGTCAGAAAGCGCGTCGGAGTTAGGCCTTAAAATTCCAACAACCTTTATTTCCTCGGCATTTTCTAACTTCTGCGCAACATAAACATCGTCCTTTGACTTGTCGATCCAGATGTTTCCTTGCTTCTCGTAGTAATCGGTATTGACTAAGAGTTTGTAGGAAAGGGAAAGAAGATCGTCGTAGGTGTACTCTGTTCTCTCGGGCTCAAAGGAGATCTCGCCCGTTTCCTGATACTCCTTGAACATATTTTTAAGCTCCTCGGGGTCCTTTATGCCCAGCGAATAGAGCATAAAGTCAGAAAGCTCGTTGTTCTTGGTAACTATGATAACGACTTCGTTGTATTTCTCGGGAAGTCTTCCTTTAAGAACTTCATACTGCTCTGAAAGCAACTCGTTGTCGCCGACAAGTTCCTTCCAAACCGACATCATCTGTCCCATCGGCATCATCTGTGCAGAGCCGCCACTTACCATTTCGCCCATACCGATGTAATCGAGGGCGTTGTCGGGGCTTACCTTTAAAATTCCGTTGTCAATGTTAGATTTGTAGATATTGAGCGGGGTGGAATAGAGGTATTTTATGTCGTTTGTGTAGTCTTTTATGTTGCTTTTTCCGCTGTCAAGATACTCTTTGAAGGATGCAAGATTGTTCTGAGCGGCAGACGATAGGGTAGAGGTCATCATTGTGCTCATAACGTCGTTGGAATATATCTTGTCAAGCCCGTGTTCCTCGAGGTCTACTTGGCTTTCCATCATTTCGGCAATAGTTCCGGAAAGGTCGACTGTCGCCTGTTCGATGGAAAGAGGATAGCTAGAAAGCGTGTCCTCCTCAACCTTTTCAATGTAGGCGTTGATGCCGTTTGAAAGCGAGAGGATCAGGGCAATTCCGATAATGCCTATGCTTCCTGCAAAGCTTGTGAGGATGGTCCTTGTTTTTTTGGTCATAAGGTTTTTGAGGCTAAGCGAGAGCGCCGTGAAAAAGGACATCGAGGTGTGCTTTTTTCTGCCCTTTTTCTTAGGCTTTTCATCTTTCTCCTCGGCTACAGGCTCTGAAACGTAGGGATCAGAGTCGTCAGTTATCTTACCGTCAAGAAGCTTTATTATCCTCGTTGAATATTCCTCGGCAAGTTCGGGGTTGTGGGTAACCATAATAACAAGCCTGTCGTGCGCGATCTCTTTTAGGAGCGTCATTATCTGCAGGCTTGTTGCCGAGTCGAGTGCGCCTGTTGGCTCGTCGGCAAGTAGAATGTCGGGGTTGTTAACAAGCGCTCTTGCGATTGCAACCCTCTGCATCTGTCCGCCCGACATCTGATTAGGCTTTTTCTTAAGCTGGTCGCCAAGGCCGACCTTTTCAAGTGCTTCTTTCGCTCTCTTTCTCCTCTCGGATTTGGAAACGCCCGAAAGTGTGAGGGCGAGCTCAACGTTTGATAAGACCGTCTGGTGCGGAATAAGGTTGTAGCTTTGGAAGATAAAGCCTATCGAGTGGTTTCTGTAGGTGTCCCAGTCCTTTTGGGTAAACTTTTTGGTGCTCTTTCCGTTTATTACAAGGTCGCCGCTCGAATATGTGTCAAGACCGCCTACTATGTTAAGTAGGGTAGTCTTTCCGCCACCTGATGGGCCGAGAATTGAAACAAACTCGTTTTGGCGAAACTCAAGCGATACATCATCAAGCGCCTTGACAACGCTGTCGCCCGTTTTGTAGATTTTGGATATGTTTTTAAGTGAAAGCATTAAAAAATAGCCTCCCGAAAAATTTGATGATACTAATTATAGCCACATTTTGTGAATAAATTGTTATATAAAGGAAAATTTATTACTTTTTATAAAACCACCATCGCGTCGCCAAAACTAAAGAAGCGGTAACGCTCGGCGATTGCAGTTTCGTAAGCCTTTAAAACGTTTTCTCTTCCCGCAAGTGCAGAAACGAGCATAATCAGCGTGCTTTCGGGCAGGTGGAAGTTTGTGATAAGGCCGTCAAGAACCTTAAACTTGTAGCCGGGGTAGATGAAGATCGAGGTAGAATCATCGTCCTCGCAAAGAGGAAAGTTCTTTGCCGCGGCCGCCTCGACCGTTCGGCAGCTTGTCGTTCCAACGCAGATGACCCTGCCGCCGTTTTTCTTGGTTTCGTTTATAAGGTCGGCGGTCTTTTGTGGCAGATGATAATGCTCGCAGTGCATAACATGGTCCTTAATGTCGTCGGCTTTAACGGGGCGGAAGGTGCCGAGGCCTACGTGCAGAGTGACCCTCGCAATTTTAACCCCCATATCCTCAATCTTCTGCATAAGCTCGGGGGTAAAATGCAGTCCCGCCGTGGGAGCGGCGGCAGAGCCGACCTCGTTTGAGTAGACTGTCTGATAACGCTCCTTGTCGGAAAGCTTTTCGGTGATGTAGGGCGGCAGAGGCATCTGACCTATCTGGTCGAGCACCTCGTAGATACTCGTGCCCTCGTATTTAAAGCGGCAGATGCGGTTTCCCTCGTCGGTGATGTCGACAATTTCGCCGACAAGAAGCCCGTCCCCAAATGTGAGAACGCTGCCTGTTTTGGCGCGCTTGCCGGGCTTTACCAGCATTTCCCAGGTGTCCTTTTCTCTTGCATTTAAAAGCAAAATTTCAATGGGCGAGCCTTTTTGGTTGACGCCGTAAATTCGGGCGGGAAGAACCCGCGAATCGTTAACAATAAGAAGGTCCCCGGGTCTTAAAAAGCTTGTGATGTCATAAAAATGATGGTGAGAGACCTCGCCTGTTTCTTTGTTAAGATGTAAAAGGCGTGAATGGTCGCGCGGCTCTAAAGGCGTCTGAGCAATCAGCTCGGGCGGTAGATCAAAAAAGAAATCGCTTTTTTTCATATTAAGATGCTCCTAAAACGGCGTAATTTTGCCGAAAATGAATTGACTTTATGTTTTATTAGTGATATTATTATAACGTATGATTGTTTATAAAGCAATAATTAAATTAAGTCGGCAGAAAAGTGTCGGCCGCGGAGGTAAAAAATGAAAAAGTATAATGTTGCTATTATCGGAGCAACCGGAATGGTAGGTCAGAGATTCTGCCTGCTGCTCGCTGAGCATCCCTGGTTTGAGGTTAAGGTACTCGCCGCTTCGGGCCGCTCTGCAGGAAAAAGCTTTGAAGAGGCTGTTGGGGATAGATGGGCAATGCGCGATCCCATCCCTGAGCAGTTTAAAAATATGATGGTTGAGGATGCCGCAGAGGTTGAGAAGATCGCCGCTCAGGTTGATTTTGCTTTCTGCGCAGTAAGCCTTAATAAAGAGGAAACAAAGGCTCTCGAGGAGAGATATGCAAAGGCAGAATGCCCCATCGTTTCCAATAACTCGGCTCATAGATGGACTCCCGACGTTCCTATGATAATTCCCGAGATCAACGCCGATCACACCGACGTTATCGAGGCTCAGAGAAAGAGGCTCGGCACAAAGCGCGGCTTTATTTCGGTTAAATCCAACTGCTCGCTCCAGAGCTACGTTCCCGCTATCGCTCCTCTTATGGACTTTAAGCCTAAGAGAGTTTTGGTTTGCACCTATCAAGCGATCTCTGGCGCAGGTAAAACCTTTGAGCGCTGGCCCGAAATGGTCGATAACGTTATTCCTTACATTGGCGGCGAGGAAGAAAAGAGTGAAAAAGAACCCCTTAAGATCTGGGGTAAGGTTGAAAACGGCGAGATCGTTTCGGCATCCGAGCCTAAGTTTACCGCTCAGTGCTTGAGAGTTCCCGTAACCGACGGACATATGGCTGCAGTTTTTGTAGAGTTTGAGAATAAGCCCTCTAAAGAGGAGATCTTAAAGCGTTGGAAGGAGTTCTCGGGCGAGGCTCAAAAGAGAGATCTCCCCTTGGCTCCCAAGCAGTTTTTACACTACTTTGAGGAGGACGACCGTCCTCAGACGAGGACCGAGCGCGAGCTCGAGCGCGGAATGGCTGTTTCGATCGGCAGACTTCGTGAGGATAGCCAGTACGATTATAAATTTGTTTGTCTTGCACATAATACTCTGCGAGGCGCAGCAGGCGGCGCCGTTCTTATGGCTGAGCTGCTTGCAGACAAAGGCTTCTTTGATTAAGAAAGGATTTTGGCTGTTATGAAAAAAAGAATCTTTACAGGAGCGGGCGTCGCTCTTGTTACTCCTATGAATGCAGATGGCTCTGTTAATTGGGACAGACTTGCCGAGCTTATCGAGTTTCAGGTAAACGGCGGCACCGACTGTATCGTTATCTGCGGAACGACCGGCGAGTCGGCAACCCTTACGGATGATGAGCACTTAAAGTGCATCTACTTCGCCGTTGAAAAGGTGGGTGGCAGAATCCCCGTTGTTGCAGGCGCCAGCAGTAATGACACCGCCTACGCAATGATGCTCGCAAGAGAGAGTAAGCAGGCGGGAGCGGACGGAATTTTGTGCGTTACCCCTTATTATAATAAGGCTTCTCAGCGCGGTCTTATCAAGCACTACAATATGATCGCCGATGCAACAGACCTGCCGATGATCCTCTATAACGTTCCTTCGAGAACGGGCTGCAACATCCTTCCCGAAACCTACTACGAGCTTTCTAAGCACCCCAACATCGTTGCAACCAAAGAGGCAAACGGAAGCATAAACTCGGTCGCAAGAACAAGAGCTCTTTGCGGTGATGCTCTCGATGTATATTCGGGCGATGACGATCAGATAGTTCCTATCCTTTCGCTCGGCGGTATCGGTGTCATCTCGGTGCTTTCAAACATTCTTCCCAAGGAAACTCACGATATATGCCAGCTTTATTTTGACGGTAAGGTTAAAGAGAGCAGCGACCTGCAGATCTCTATGATTGGAATGGTTGATGCGCTTTTCTGCGACGTTAACCCCATTCCCGTAAAGGCCGCCCTTAATATGATGGGCTGGGACGTTGGAAATTGCAGAATGCCTCTGTGTGAAACCACGCCCGAAAACCTTGCAAGAATTGAAAAGCAACTCAAACTTCACGGACTTGTTAAATAGGTGATAATATGTTAAACATATTGCTTTGCGGAAGCAGAGGAAAAATGGGCGCCGCCGTAAAGGCTGCGGTAGAGGGTAGCGACGCATTCATCGCCGCCGAGGTTGATGCAAGAGTTGCAGAGGGCGAGAAAAACGCCTATCAGTCCTTCTCTAAGGTCGAGGGGAAATATGATTGCATCATAGATTTTTCCCACCCCAGTGTTACCGACAGTATGCTCGATTACGCCCTTAAAACAAAAACACCCGTTGTCCTTTGCACAACAGGTCTTTCAAATGAGCAGCTTGAACGTGTAAAGGCGGTAGGTAAAGAAATTCCTGTATTTTTCTCGGCTAATATGTCGCTTGGAGTAAACCTCATTGTTGCTCTCTGCAAAAAGGCAACCGAGCTTTTGGGTGACGATTTTGATATCGAGATCATCGAAAAGCACCACAATCAGAAGGTCGACGCCCCCAGCGGAACTGCCATTATGCTTGCCGATGCTATAAACGAGGCGGCAGACGGTAAATATGAGTACGTTTACGAGAGACAGAGCGTCCGCAAAAAGAGGGAAAAGAAGGAACTTGGAATCCACTCAATAAGAGGCGGAAACATCGTCGGTGAGCACGAGGTTATCTTTGCAGGGCACGATGAATGTGTCAGTATAAAGCACTCGGCAACTTCAAAAGAGGTTTTCGCCGTCGGTGCAGTAAACGCCGCAAGGTTTGTATCAGCCCAAGGCGCAGGCCTTTATAGTATGGCAGATATGCTTAAATAAAACAAAATGCTTCCTTTATATTAAGGGAGCATTTTTTGTTTGCAAAAAATCCCATTTTTGTCTTTTTTTAACCGTAATGGAAAAATGCTTGCATTGAATGAGGTCTGATATTCTTGTATAATAGTGTGCGGGCGTTGTTTGCCCAAAGTAAAAAGGAGGAAAACAAAAATGAGAAAAGAAATAATGCTCAAAACCTTGTCGCTTTTACTTATGATGTTTGTCCTCGGCACCGTTTTCAGCGGTTGCACAAATCATAACGACGTTTCAAGCACAGATAGTAAAAGCACAGCCTCGCAGATAGTAGCAGGCGAGAGCAGTAGAATATCAGCGGAGGAAATTGAAATCCCCTCAGATGCGGCATCAAGGAGCGAAAACTCTGATCAGTCTGCCGTTCAGCAGAGTTCTTCTGGAAAGACAAGCTCGCAAAGCAGTTCTTCTGAGCAGACTGCCCTACAGCAGAGCACATATAACACCACTTCCAAAAAAGAGGGGCACACTCACGAGTGGAAAACCCAGACCGTAGAGGCAAGCTGCCTTGGTGCAGGCTATGTTAAAAAGACCTGCGACTGCGGCGAGAGCCAGAGCACCTCGATTGAGGCGCTCGGCCATAAATGGAGCGGCTGGAAAACAACTCTTAAGCCTACCGCGACAAGTGAGGGTGAGCGTGTCAAGAGTTGCCTGACCTGCGGCGCAGAAAGCGTTCAGAGTATAGACAAACTCACTTCGTCAGAAAGCCAGAGTGACGCGCGGCAGGAGGTGCTAAGACTTGTAAACGCCGAGCGCAAAAAGCAGGGTCTTTCCGAGCTTAACTATTACAGCGCGGGTCAGGCGGCGGCGGACCTGCGAGCTGACGAAATTAAAACCTCGTTTTCTCACACCCGCCCCGACGGCAGAACCTGCTTTACGGTTTTTGAGGACTTTGATCTCGGCGCCTTTATGTGCGGCGAGAATATCGCCTGGGGTCAGCGGTCGGCGCAGGAGGTAGTAAACTCCTGGATGAACTCCGACGGACACCGCAAGAACATTCTCAATCCTAATGCAACAGGTATCGTTGTAGGCGTAAAGGATAACCACTGGGTGCAACTTTTTGTAACTGAGTAAAGAAAAAACCACTTGCGCGGCGGGTGGTTTTTCGCATTTTTCACATTTAAACCGAGCAAAACACGAATTTTTTAATATTTTTAAGGAAAAATTTGAAAAATTTTCAAAAATCTATGGAAATTATAAAATCTATTTGTTATAATACTTAGATGGATAGTTAAAAGTCAAAAAGAAGCGGGCAGAAAAACCCGCAAAAAAATTCAGGAGGTAGATTATCCTTGAGTAAGAAGTATGTTTATTTATTCAAAGAGGGCAATGCTTCAATGCGTGAGCTCCTCGGCGGTAAAGGTGCTAACCTTGCCGAAATGACCGGTCTCGGTCTCCCCGTTC
>JAFTYW010000033.1 GCA_017461245.1 Oscillospiraceae bacterium | reverse complement strand
GGTTTTCTTATCGCAACCGCTGTGTTTTTTAACACCAACGCATTTGTAATAACGATATACGGTTGAGGTCTTGCTCGTTCCGCTTTCACCAACCATAAAACAATCACATTTACCGCAACGCAACTTTGTGGTCAGCAAATATTCGTCTTCGGCTTTATGTTTTGCCGGAGCTTTTTTATTTGCAACCATACGGCGTTGCACACGATCAAACAGTTCATCAGGAATGATAGCAGGAATACCGTGCGGATGAATAATATCACGATATTTGAACTCACCGATATAACGGCGATTTTTAAGCATTCGCGTAACCATGTCAACACCGATTTTGCCGCCAAATGCAGAGCGCAATCCTTTAGCGTTCATTTCCTGTGCAATCTCGGTCATCGATGCACCTTCGGCATAACGCTTAAAGGCTTCCAAAACGGCGGGTGCAACCAAGGGATCTACCTGAAAATGCTGTTCACTATCAATGGTGTACCCTAATGGTAAAGTGCCGCCGTTGAATTTGCATTTATAAGCGTTTTCAGTAAGACCACGAACAACCTTTTCGGAAAGCTCGGCAGAGTAATATTCCGCCATGCCTTCAAGCACCGCTTCCATAAGGATACCTTCCGAACCTTCGGAAATCTTTTCGGTAGCAGAAATAACCTTCACACCATTTTTGCGAAGTGCAGCTTTGTAATGAGCCGAGTCGTAACGGTCACGGGCAAAGCGGTCGAGTTTCCATACAATGATAAGTTCAAACTTTTTGCTCGCACTATCTTTTATCATCCTCTGGAAGTCAGGACGGTTGTCCGTTCTGGCAGAGAAGGCGCGGTCGATGTATGTACCAACGATTTGAATATCGTTCTTTTCAGCAAAAGCCTTGCACTCGCGCAACTGACCTTCTATAGACTCTTCACGCTGATTATCACTTGAATATCGTGCGTATATTACAGCCGTCATTGTACCACCCTCTTTTGCAGAATAAATTTGCTTAGAAATTATTATTTTAATAATGCGTAACTTGCTTTTCAACAAAGGTGTCTATTTCTTTTTGAGAAAAAGCCTTTGTTGAAACAAGATAATTACGCGTCCATATGTTTTGTGTTTTTGAAAATTCTTTTACTTCTTCCAATAGCCGCCTACCGGTATAACCCTTGATTTTTGCAATTGCTCCAGCCGCGCTAATGTTTGGTGGAACATTAATAGCAATATAACAGTAGTCTGGACCACAAGAAATATCAGTCACAGATATACCATGGGAATCGCAAACTGCATTAACCATTTCTTTAAAACGAACTTCAAGTTTATCAATAGTGAAAATTTTACGGCGATACCTTGGACAGAAGACTAAGTGATATGATATGTGAAAGTATTTTCCATCTTCATTTTTAAAACTTCGCATAGTTACACCCCATATATTTGCTCTACAAGTTCGTCGATTCGTTCAATATATTCCTTGATATCTTTGTGGTTATGCCCATCTTTGCAAATTAAGGCAATTTGATTATGAAGCGCATTATTCGGATCATATGTCTCAATATTAAGTTTATTGAGTACATGTGCTGAGATGCTCGTTGGGTTCATATAACTCTTTATGCATTCTGAAATTTTTGTTGAACTTAGAATTCCACATATATAATAGGCTTCCAACTCGTTGTCAGTACTGATATACATAACTTTTTCATTGGGCATCAAAAGTTTCTCTCCCAAATATTTATCGTTAACTGTACTAATTACGGCACATATAAATTCAGAAGCTATGTATTTCCAAACAACTTTATATTTTGAAAAAGTATAATCACCAACACGAAGTATCGCATGAAACTGTTGCTGTTGAATTTCTTTTTCCCATCCGGCAAACCCTTTTCTGCCATCTAAATCAGACTTAAAATATTTCAAATAAGCATGCGCATTGGGGTTTTCTTGACGCAACACATCTTCGCTTACTGGCCACATTTTTGTTTCAGATGTATGTGGACATAACAAGTATGTATCATAAGAAACATTCCACTTTCTTATGTTGCTACCTTTTAACATTGGATAAACATAAGTAGGCTCAATGCTTGCTGTGAGTTTTTCGGATTTGCGTTTGGCGCGTTCTGTGATATTTGTAACGGATACAAGGGCGTCATTTTTTGAATTTATGTTTAACCAATATACAGCATTCGCTCCACCCGTAAACACGCCTGTTCTTGCTCGATAAATATTGGTTCCTAAAAACTTTTCCATATCCGCCAAACCATCAGCCTTAGCAGTAACCCATATTGAAGTAGGATCACTTTTAACTGCTGGCATAGCGCTTTGTAATTCTATTGATGTTTGTCCAATTACTTCTTGTAGTTGAGAATAAGCGTTAAAAGAATATTTTTTTATATCTTTTCGCTTTTCCCAAAGAAGATATTCT
The DNA here is from genome assembly GCA_017461245.1 of Oscillospiraceae bacterium. GTDB lineage: Bacteria > Bacillota > Clostridia > Oscillospirales > Ruminococcaceae > SIG578. The sequence goes on along the minus strand of JAFTYW010000033.1, from coordinate 74,658 downwards.
ACCGGATATATTGTTTGATCATCTTTACGAGCGAAAAACAATGCAGTACTATTGGCTGCGTTATCAAAAGCTCGGATTTTAGATAGGTCTTCAACCTTTATGACTTTTATGTTTTCATTATCTTTGATTTTAAATCTTCTAAACCCAACCCCGTTTTGAGCCGACTTGAATACACCCTGTCTTATAACAAAGGCGATAACTCCTTTGCTTTTCAGTAGTTTATCCATAACGATATAGGTTATTAAAACGGATATATCCTCCTTAGAAAAGCTTAAATCTCTTCCCTTGGCAGAAAATAAATTGTACTCAAGCCACAGATGCTGAGACTTTTGCCTATATTCCTCGGGCATATATTCCCAATTTACCCAAGGAGGATTACCAACGACAATATCTTTTTGGGCCATGTTGCTTGCAGCAATATTTTCGAGCAACAGTTGGTTTTTTACTGCGTTTATAGGATCTGCAACAAAATCACAAACTACATACTCACCAGTTTCTTCACCAATATGGATAACATCTGCATTATAAATAGGAATTGTTATATTTGCGTTTGGTTTTAGCATATCAACAATTGACATGATGTAATTGGTTTTAGCGGTTAGGACAGCTAAAGGATTAATGTCGATACCATAAACAGTATTTAAAATTTTATCCAAATCGCATCCTTGGTGTCGTTTTAAAATAATGCTCTTAAATATAAATGTTCCAGAACCACAAGTAGGGTCAATTATACTCAATTCATTTCTTTTACATTCATCAAAATTATTAATAGCATTCTTTAATGTATGTTCAGCCAACCAATCCGGAGTGTAATATTCACCAAGAGCGTGGCGCAGTTCTTTTGGAATTATTGCCTCATAAATTTGTTTAATATAATCATAGTTGTTATTTAAAGCAAATTCCTCGATGGTGTTTACACTATCGTAATTATAAATGCTTTGCTCAATATCAAAAATTATATCATCAAAGCCATTTTCTAATTCAAAAATAGGCCAACAATACCAATCGGGCGCACAATAATTGAGTATACCCTGTTTCCTAAAGAAATCACCGAGGATTAATTCGTTTGCAGAGCAGCCAATTCTTTTCTTCCCTTGTAAGATGTTTTTTGTTACCAACTTTATTAACAAGCTGAAATATGTTTGAATAGAAAAAAACAGCATTTGTACGGCTTCTGCTTGTGATTCTTGTTCAACATTGATGCTATAGTCCTGTAACAAACGGGATTTGTTTAATTTTTGGTTGCTTGATAAATTCGTTGAAACATCTCCATAAATATAACGAAAATCTTCTTTCCAACCTTCAATTATAGATTCTGTTTTTATAGAAGGGGTATTGAGAAAATCATAGACTTTTGTTATAATAGAATTGGATTTGTTTCTAAATGTCGAGTTTTGGTTTTTTAAATCGGCACAAAGCAAATAGAGATTTATCATAGAAACAGTCTCCTTGTACAGTGGTTGATGTCATTGTACAATAAAACGCAAAAAATTACAAGAGGGAGTTTTAAGTTTATGAAAAAAATAGAGGAATTTTGGTATTGTGTTGCACCCCAAGATGATATACCGTTGCCCGATGACACTCAGAACGAACAACAGGAGTCATATAAAGAACTAATAGGATTGCTTGAATTATATGATAATTTTAAGAAAGCACACCCTGATTTCGAAACTGTTGAAATTGTTAAAAGCTTAATGTTACAAAAGCCGAAGACCATTTCATCGTTTAGAAAATTAATAGATATTTCTGATAAAAGATTGTATTTGGACTTAACGTACCTTATTAACTACTATGACATTTCTGGAATTCGTTTTGTTGATACTAATCGAGAGTCACTCGTTAAACATTCCACCACATATTTTATAAATTATTTGGAAAACGGAAAGCATAAAGATTTGTTCGCACTTGAAGTTGCAAAATACTTCTGTGATCGAGGGTTGGCTGATTCTCTTGAGGCGTTCCATTCTCTAACCGAAGAGCAGTTGTCTTCCATCTTTACAAATCTTATTATAAACAGAGAAACACTACATAGAGATGCAAAGTTACGTGGTCATGGGGTGGAACAAGCATTTGCGAAAATTTTCAAATTATGTGGAGTGTCAATCTTCCCTGCAAATAAAGATGTGGAACCCATGGGTGAGCATGATCCAAATGTAGATCTATCTACAATGCAAATCATTCCACGAAACACAAAAAATCAAAATTGTCATAGTTTTGATTTAATTATAAAAGATACAGATGGCAAAATTAAAATACTTGTTCAATCATTGATTCATACTTCCGATCCTGGGCAATATGGAGTTAATAAATCTGATGAAACCGTCGATATTTATAGAAGAATAGGTGCTTATAACGCTGAAGTTGCACAAGAACAAAAAGTATATCTTTTGGGTTCAGTTGATGGGGTTGGATTTAGTGAAAACCCGAATGGTACTATCGTGAAAATGTTAGATGCATTTGATGATTTCTTCCAAATGCACACACTGTTTAAAATTCCGTTATTTTTACAAAAAATAGGAATGATAAACAACGTGCTTGGAATTGCATTCGATAAAGAATATTTTGGAAACATAGCCATTCAACACTTTACAGAAACATATTTACAACCTCTTGGACTTAAAGATTTCACTAATGAGGATATTACATCTTATAAATGCGTTCGTGCAGGAAAAGCCGTGGTAATATTCAAGTAAAAGCAACAAATACTCCGCTTCATTTAATGAGGCGGAGTATTTAATATTTTTCTGGACTTGTGAAAGTTGTTGTGGTATGTATTTGTGTTGCAAAAGGAGGTGCAATGCACATGACAACACTTGAAGATTTATACTATGGCAACATCAGTCCGCACGAAAGGTATATTAAGCGAGGGACGAGAGTAGATAAACTCGTCAAGCTGATATGCAAAAATGAGGAAGAACTGAATTCGGGACTCACAGAGAAACAAAAGGAAACCTTTGAAAAGTTCAAGGACTGCACAAGCGAGCTGTCCTGTATCACTGAGCGTGAAGCGTTCAGTTCGGGATTTATCCTTGCCACTCGTATAATGGTCGAAGTGATGCAAGGCTTGGAGGAGGTCGAGGATATATGAAGAAAATCATAATCCTTCTTCTCTGCTGTGGGGTGCTGGTGAGTATGGTAGGATGCGGTGGCAACACCGCACCGCCGCCTATCGAAAGTCCGCCAACAACGGTATCGGAAACGATAATAACAGAAACACCTACCGAAACAACACCGCCTGTGGCGACGGTAGAGCCGACAGAGAAAGAAAAAGAACCTATCCCGACCGAGAGCAAGGATCAGGCGACCGAGCCAACCACGACCGCCACAGAGCCTACAGCAACGGCAAAGCCAAAGGAAGAAACTAAACCTGCGGTAACCACAAAACCGACCGAGCCATCGGCGGCGGAAAATCCAACGGAAAACGGATGCATCACCATAGTGGAAACTGACGATCCGCCTAAAGAGGAAATCATACTACCGCCAAAGCCGAGTGCAGATATAGTGGCACAGAAGGTTGCAGAATACATAAATCAGTTCCGCACTGAGCAGGGCGATGTCATCGCAACAGTCATCCCCGGACTTACCGAATACTGCAAATACCGATGCATACAACTTAAAACAAATTTTGCACACGACACAGATGACCAAAGAGCAGCTGCCGAAGCCTTGCAATACGGCGAATATGTGGACTGGTCGCTATACGGAATCGAAGGCGAGGAAAATTATTATACTGCTAATGTGCGCGAAGCCATCGGCAAAGGCAATTGGGGTGGCACGGCTGACGAGATAGCCTACTCCATAGCCAACGGTTTCAGGAACAGCATAGGACACTGGTCATATGTCGGCAGTTCCAAGTACACCTACATGGCAGTCGGAGTTATGTATGACGGATATTACTGGTATGTCTGCGTATGTATGGACTCTGAAAATACAGACATGAAATAAGCATAAAAATACCCACCGGATGCGGCGGTTCTTCACGAAATCTTGCCACAACATCCGGTGGTTTTTTTATTTTGCCTTTGCAGCCGTTTGTTTTATCTGAAACGGCCTACGGGTCGATAAAACTATTTCTGTTCGATTGTACGGGGTTTAATCATTAACTTCAATAATCTTTAATGCCTCTTCCGCCGTTAATTCGCCTTTGAGGTATTTAGTTCGCGCTTCTGCAGCAGGGTCTCGCCACTCTAAATATTTATCAAAAGTTATACCTTTCGGGAGTTGGTCAAGCGAATAATATGCGCGCTCGTATCGCTTATACATTTTGTGTTTGGTGCGGTCGTACGCTTTCAAAACAGGATCTGCATCTACAGCATTTTTATGAATAATTGCGGGAGCTATTTCTTTGCAAGTTTTTCCGTCCTTTATAATTCTATCGCAATACAGTGTTGGTTTTCTTGTCTTTGGAATAAAGTACTGTCCGCAACAATGGCATCGGGCAATATTGGGCTCAGAGTTCAGATAGTTCATTAAAAGGAACTGGAAATAACTTTTGGTGGAACGGAAATGGTATTCCATCTCAAGAGTGTTGGTAAAAGTATAGCTTTGTGCGAATGCGCCTTGGGCAAGATTGGCATATTTATCTTCAAAATCCAAAGGGATACCAAGTGACAGATCTTCCAAAACCTCTCGCAACTGAATATAAAAGTGTACCGGCTCGGCAATCTGTTGGCAGATTGCTAATTTTGTTAGATAGACATACATCGGTGTTCCATCATCTTCTTTGGTGTGATCCAAAAGATCGAATCTCAACAAAGAACCGAGCGCCGGATACACCGCCTCGATATCATAGACCAATTCGTTGGCTTCGGTTAAAAGCTCATAAAATGTATCCAAATAGACAGTGCCGTAATTCTCAGGGTCGCCATCATCCTCTGTTTTTTCTGCCAAGTCTTCAATTTTAATCAAAGAATCAACATAAGTGTTGTAGTCAAGCTCGGCATACCATATCAGTTCTGCGCCGATAGTCGTTTCATTAAGCACAGTCTCGCCCTTGTTCGTAACAAGGGTTCTTTTTATTTTACCGCCCTTTTGCAGCGTTACATAAAGCCCCGGTATTCTTTTCATCTGGCGATCCCTCCTTTGTCTTAAATTAAACTTTCGATTTTTTTGAAAGTTCACTCGTTCATTTAGAAATTGAATTTTGTCATTTACAATTATATCACAGGCGGAAGAAAAAGAAAAGGCCGACCTGTTTGCAATATGAATATTGCTCCCACCTTTTAGGTGAGCGCAATAAAAATAAGCTTATGAAAGGTGGGATGTATATGATTGTTCCAACTGAACCCTCGACACAAAAATCTACAGAAAGGAAAGAAAAAATGACAACCGAAAAAACACTATCCCTTATTCGAATGTCGGATGTGCAGCTTCAAGAAGTCAAATGGCTTTGGAAACCGTATATCCCATTCGGAAAACTGACCATTATCCAAGGTGACCCTGGCGAAGGTAAAACAACTTTTGCACTAAGACTTGCCGCCGCTTGTTCGTCTGGAGTGGCTCTGCCCGGTATGGAAATCGCAGAACCCTTCAATGTGATTTATCAAACCGCAGAGGACGGGCTCGGCGATACCATCAAGCCAAGGCTCATTGAAGCTGGTGCCGATGAAAGCAGAGTGCTTAATATTTGCGAGGGCACTGATCCTCTTTCTCTGTCGGATGAAAGAATTGAAAAGGCAATCAGGCAGACCGATGCAAAGCTGATGATACTCGATCCGATTCAAGGTTATATCGGCGATCGCATTGACATCAACCGCGCCAACGAAATCCGTACGGTTCTTAAAAAAGTTGCCGCCGTTGCCGAGCGCACAGGATGCGCCATTATAATGGTCGGTCATCTTAATAAAGCACAAGGCTCAAGCAGTGCCTACCGTGGTCTTGGGTCAATAGACTTCCGTGCAGCCGCAAGAAGTGTTCTGTTGGTAGGTCGGCTTCGCAAAGAGCCGAATGTCCGTGTTATTGTTCACGACAAATCTTCGCTGGCACCCGAAGGTAAATCCATCGCCTTCAACCTTGGCAATGAGGACGGTTTTTATTGGCTTGACGGTTACAGTGAAATATCCGCCGAAGAATTACTCTGCGGTTTCTCCGCAGAAACGAAAACGGCGGTGGCGGAAGAACTGATCCGCAGTATGCTGGCAGATGGCAAAGAAGTTACGGCAGAAGAAATATTTCGAACCGCCGCTAACAAAAACATTTCACAACGCACCGTTAATGAAGCTAAGAAAAACATTGACGGAATCAAAACCCGAAAGGTTGGTAAAGGCTGGGCGTGGTCAATACCCGAGTAAAGATTGCAACATTGCAGAGTGTCCTATCTGCATTGTTAAAAGTAGATGACATTGGGAGTCCTTTGCATTGTTGCATTCTTCTTTTACTGCTGTATGAATTACAGCAGTAACTATCGGTAGGGCGTTTATTGCGAGTTTCGCCTTTGTGTTACGTGCCACCCTGTCGGCGGCCGCATCAAAGGCGGTCGGGCTAAGCCCATACCCCTATAAATTTTTAGAAAGGACGGTTACAACGATGACTAAAACCGAAATATTAAAGTTCAGGGTAACACCTGAAGAAAAAGAAATCATCACCCACAAGGCACTATCCTCATACAGACTTGTCAGTCAGTATCTGCGTGACTGCGCCTTGGAAAAACAAATCACCGTGATAAACGGTGCAGATAATGTTGCCGAAGAGCTCAGGCGCATCGGTAATAATCTAAATCAAATCGCCCGTGCGGTAAACGCAGGCTTCGTTACCGAAGCAAACCTTACGGAAACAAGAGAGGAGTTGAGAGCGATATGGCAATCGTTAAATTCGTTACTTCGGATTGCCCGATGAATAATATCTTCCCCTATGTTATGAGGAAAGAGGCTACAGAGCAAAGACTCATCAGCGGTATTGAGTGTTCTCCTGACACAGCGTTGGAAGAATTCCGTTATGTAAAACAGAAATACGGTAAAGATGACGGCAGAACCTATTATCATATCGTGCAGTCCTTCGCTCCCGATGACGAACTCACACCCGAAACCGCACACGAAATCGGGTTAAAGTTTGCCGAACACTTTCCAGGCTATCAGATTTTGGTGGCGACCCATTACAACACCGGTCACATTCACAATCACTTGATTATGAATTCGGTGAACTACCAAAACGGTAAAAAGTTTCACCAAACCCGTGACGAACTTTTGCAGGTGAAGGCTTACTCCAACAAGCTCTGTCAGGAGTATGGGTTAAGCATCACCGAAGAAAAGTGCAGCTACGGTAAATGGCCGGAGTGGAAAAAGCGGCTCCGCAGTTTTGCTCTGTATGCAATAAGCAATTCCAATACAAAGGAAGAATTTATTGCGTGTATGCGCGAGCACGGATACCGTGTTAAGTGGGAAGATAAGTACAAATATATTACCTTCACCACACCCGACAATCACGTATGCCGTGACAAGAGTTTGTTCGATGAGCGACTGCTCAAGGACAACCTCGAAGTGTATTTTGCACTTGGCGGTGCGAGCAGTGAACTTTATGATGATTATAACGATTATAAAACTCCTGCGCATACACCCGAAGCAAGTATGACAGTTACAACGGGGCTCATAAGTTTACTCGGCGATCTGCTTTCAATATCACCGCCCGAGGATGACTATGAGCCGCATCCGGCAAAAGAGTTAAGCACCGCCGAGAAGCTTAGACTTGAAAAAATCCTCGGCAAGAAAATTTCACCTATGGCCTACGCTTGCTATTCTACTCAGGAAGAGTATGAGCAAGGCATGAGTATGGTCTGGTAATGTAAAGGAGGAATGACCCGACAACAGTTGAAATAAAAGCCGTGTTGCCTTATGGCAGCAAACAGAAGTAATATCCCAAAACACGAATTGGAAATCCTCGCACGGCACTTCCTTCCGCAAATTCAAGCCTTCTTTGAGAGCAAAGAAGGGCGAAAGGAATATGAGGAGTGGAAGACCGAACAAGCCGCAATAAAGGCACAGACCGCCGATAAAACGGTTTAAAATGCACACAAGGGCAGAGAACGAAAACTCTCTGCCCTTGTATTTTTTATGAAAATATGGTAATATAATATCGAAATTAATCAGGAGGGTTTCCGTATGAATGTTGAAATGATGGGAGTAGAATTTGTAAGATTAGCCATTTCAAAAACAGATTATCTCGTCCAAAATATTAACGATAATGACCGTGAGCCTTCCTGGGATGGTAATGTTGAGGTTTACCGTAAAGCAGGAGATGTTCATTCCAAAGAAGATTTAACTTTAAAGGTTCCTGTTCAGGTAAAAGGACATAAAGAAAATAATTTGAAGAAAAAATCAATTACATACTCTGTAGACCTTTCGGATCTAAGAAATTACCTAAACGTTGGTGGTACCACCTTTTTGGTTGTGTATGTAAATGAAGATGGTGAAAAGAGTCAAATCTATTATAATAATCTTCTTCCATTCGAACTGAAACGTATGATAAACAAATATGGTCACCAAAAAACAAAACGAATCACCTTAAAAGCGTTGCCTAAAAACAAAAACGATATTGCCGATGTTTTTCTTTTTGCGGCAACGCATATTAAGAAGCAGTTGCCCGCCATTTCTTGTGATCCTGTCTCAATGGATGAATTGATCAAGACAGGACAGGTGACCAGTTTTTCTTTTGGTTATACCAGAGTTCCTGGTGAGAAAGAAAATCCTTTTGATTACTTGTTTGATCATGAAACTTATATATATGCAAAATTGCCTTGGGGCTTAGAGTTGCCAGTAGAGCATTTGTCTCAAATAACAGCTACAGGAACGACATGTGACTGTCCTATTAGCGTGAATGGTGTTCAGTTTTATTCTGAATATCAAATTGAACAGAGAAAAGACTCTTTTACCGTTAAATTGGGTAAAGGCATTAAGTCTATTACCAAACGAAATGGCGATACGAATCATTTAACTTTTACGCCTACGGGAACTCTGTCTGAACGAATAACAGATGCCGATTTTATCATTCAAGCGATTGAAGCGGAATGTTTTATGGTTGGAGATGTATTGTGCCCGTTAAATATCAAGGATAAAAAAGAACTTGAAAAATTTAAACTTGACGAACGAAAAAGGCAGCTACAATGGCTAAAAGTCGTAAAAAGTTTGCTTGATACTCTCGGGGTTACATGTGAGCTTGATATGGATTCTGTAACTGATGAGGATACAGAAAAACTAATTAAATTGGCTCAGTCCGTTTTGCAAGGCAAATTCGTCGAATGGGATTTAAAAGATAATCACTTCCCTGAAATCAATATAGCTAACATTATCGTTAAACTTTGTGTATTAGAACATGAGGAAAATAAATCCCTTTGTAGACTTTTTCCTTATACTGATGCACCAATAGGATATCACTTGAAATATGCATCAGGTGAGGTAGCCGACACTTCTTATCATATTCTACTCAAGAAAGATTCTATGCTAAGATGTTGTAATATTAATTTTTCTCAGTTAGTAGAGAAAATAAAAGCATACCCCATAACAGAAGAACTTTCAGGCTCTTTGGTTTGGCTATTGCTTGAAATGCTCTGCGCCTATGATGAAAGCGGAGACAAGCGTGACGATATTCTTGATGCTGCTATTGAATTTGCAACATGGCTAAAGAACACTGACAAGTTTACCCCACAGGATTTGCTTGACTTGAATTATTGTCAAACCGTAGCTCGCTTGAAAAACCTTAGCGATAATGATATCAAAACCCTTCATTCCATTATTGAAGCCAACCCCATAAGCAAAGATGTTTATGTTGGTACATATCTTTTATTAGGAGATTATGTGTCAGCCAAAAAACATTATGAAGATATGGAAGATGGAGAAAGAAAAGTTTTCGATGATTATCCAATAAGCAGATTTTGGTCAAAGTCATAACAAAACAAGGCAGAGAGCGAAAACTCTCTGCCTTACTTTTTATGTTTGTGATATAAAAACAATAAATCCGAACGCATCACCTATTACGGTAATGAAGTTCGGATTTATCGCACTTGGCAGGGGTAGAAGGACTCGAACCCTCAAGAACGGTTTTGGAGACCGGCATGTTACCATTACATCATACCCCTATATTTTCGGCGGCAGGTTTCTGCCGACGAATAGCTCTTTTATGAGCAAATGGTGGGCCTTCAGGGACTCGAACCCCGGACCAACCGGTTATGAGCCGGTTGCTCTAACCAACTGAGCTAAAGGCCCATTTGCTTACAACAGCATTAATTATTATACTGTCTTTTCTAAAAAAAGTCAATACCTATGTCAGTCTTTTTTAATCAAATTTAAAAGCCGCATCATTTTAATGCGGCTTTTAGCTAAAATCTATAAACTCCACGAACTGACGGGCGGGTCACACAAGAAAAAGGATAGCTTTTTCTAAACTCTGCGGCGCACTTTTTAGCTTTTTTTCTATCAGTAAAAATGCCGAAAACGGCGCTTCCGCTACCCGTCATAGCAGCCTCAACGGCGCCCGCGGCGCGTAGCTCATTTACAAGCTTTGACACCTCATTTATACTTGTACTTTCCTCAAAAACGTTTATAAGCTTACCACGAAGTGCCTCAAAATTGCCTGTAGAAATTGCCTCAACAACCTTTTCAAGACGCAGGCAAACAAGATCCGAAGCGTTATCGTAATCCTGATAGGCCTGCTTGGTTGAAACGCCGTCATAGCCCTTTACCAACACTATATAGCAGTCGTTCAAGTCGTCAAGCTTGGTTAAAATCTCGCCTATACCTCTGCATAGCCTCGTTCCGCCGCAAACGCAAAACGGAACATCTGCGCCAACCTTAGCACCGATAAGGCTGAGCTTGTCCTCAGAAATGCCGGTTTTATAAAGCTTATTGAGTGCAACAAGCACGGCCGCGGCATCGGCACTTCCGCCGCCGAGACCCGCCTGACTGGGAATACGTTTTTTAATATAAATAGTTGCTCCTGCACTCTCATTAAGGTCAGCAGCCTCAAAGAAAACCTTAGCCGCCTTATAGGCAACATTGGACTTTTCGGGAATATCGCATTTAGGGCAGAACACACGAATTTTCCCGTCGCTACGACGGCGAACGGTAACCGTATCGTGCAGCTCAATGCTCTGCATAATGCTTTCGATAAGATGGTATCCATCTTTTCTTATTCCAATTATATCAAGGCAAAGATTAATTTTTGCGCAGGCTTTTAAACGGATACTTCCAAACATGGTGTACTCCTTAAAATAGTCTTTTTATAAGTATACCACAATAAAATCAATATTTCTACATTTTATACAAAAAAACAGACGGCGATTTTTCGCCGTCTGCTTTTTATTTAAGAAGTTTTAGTTTTCCTGTGCTCTTTTCTTTCTGTCAGCAATTACAACTGCTGCAAGAAGAGCAAGGCCGCTTACTACAGCGATGGGAGCCACCCCGCTTACATCAACAGATGATGATGAAACAGTCTGGGGTTCAGCTACCTCAATGATTTCAAACTCGGAAGTCATAAGTCCGCTATAATACTCGGGATCTACCTCAGTAATTCCATTACCGGTCTGACTAGCCCAAACAGCGTCAATAAAGCGGTAGTTGCCCTGGCAGAATGCAAAGTCATCAACTGCGATCTTGGTTCCGCCGATTGAAGCATAGTAATCGGTGTTGAAGTACATACCAAAGTAGGTTACAGCGTTGAGGTCATAAAGTGCACCGTCAATCTCTGTGGAGTAACCAGCGTCGAAATAAAAGTTCTCGAGAGGAATTACTACCATTCCCTCAAATCCGGGTGCGAACTCAAGGTAGCCGTTTACATGATGTACCTTTCCGTCCTGAACGGTGTAGTAATATGTATTAGGATCATACAGGAAGTACTCTTCCTCATTTTCAAGAATCTCAAGGTCCATACCAACTGTCATAGGTGCCTTTTCAGGAACGCTTACCCAGAAGGTAACACCTGTGGAGTTCATAAGGTCGTTCCACTCTTCGTCAGACATTTCATCCCAGTACGCATAGCTCTTGAACATTACTGAAGATGCGCCCTGACCTATCTCGATTTCGATATAGGAATCAATGATGTCGGTTCTGTCGATGAGTTTAAGCTCGAGGTTTTCAACAGAGTAGATACCCTCGTCTTCGGTGATGCTGGTACAATCGTTAGCCATACTTCTGGGCAGCTCAGTTTCATCTTTACGCATTGTGATAACATTATCGTAAATCGAATACTCCTCAACGCCCTGAGTTTTGAGCATATATGCGAGGAACTTATCGAGATTCTGATAGAGATAGAAGTCATCTACATAAATATTTCCCTCTGAGAGAGCAGGATATTCCTCGGCATTAAATGTAAGTGTAAAGTCAGCAAGTGTATCAATATCATAGAGCATACCGTCAACGAATGTTGAGAAAGTTGCGTCATAGTTAAAGTTATCGAAAGGAATAACAACTACGCCGTCAAATCCGGGTTTAAGCTCTATAGGTCCATAGTTCTTAGATGCAATGCCCTTGTCTACAGTGTAATAATAATCTCCGTTGTAGAAGAAGTTTTCTGTTCCGCTTTCAAGAGCGTTAACACCGAACCCAACCTTATTAGAGAATCTTTCAGGAACATAAACATATAGGGACATACCCATTGATGTAATGACATTGTCAACAAGTTCCTGAGGAAGCTCTCTCTTATTAAGCGCATCATTTACGAATCCTATGCTTGCCATATTCGATACGCTGATACCAACAGCAGTGCTGGACTCGTAGTGCTTCTTAAGGTTTACGCTTGTAGGAACAGCATTTGAGAGAGTGGTAAGGCCTGCATTAAGTGCGCTTCCGCTACAGTCGTTAGCCATAACACCGGGTATTTCAGGAACGGTTACCTTATTGTATCCGTCTGCAACGATTCCGTTTTCGGTGTTGGGAGCGTGCTTCTTAGCAAACTCGTTAGCATCGTTAACAACAACGATATCGCCAATGTAGAGCTTATTGTTCATCCAGTCAGACTGGTCACCGGCTCTTAAGAACATCTGAATGCTTTCCCAGTTTTTCTGGATTTCAGCAGCATTCATTCCATCTCTCTTATAGTAGGTTTCAAACGGGATCATAAGCCATCCGTCAAAACCTTCAGCGAATACATAGTTGCTTCCGGAAGCGTTCATCTTCTTCCATGTTCCTGTAGCCTTGTCGATCATATAGTATGCGCCGCCGGGCTGACCCTTCTGTCCGCTACAGTTAAAGTACATAGAAACGGTGTTAGCGCCTGCAGAGCCTGTGAGCTTCATACGGATCGCATAACCCCAAGAATTGTTGATCCAGATACTTCTGGGGAAGCCTTTTGCAACACCATAAGTGTTCTTTTGTGAAAGGCTCATGTTAGACTCTTTAGAGGGGTCGGTCTTAACACTAAAGTCGATCATTCTTTCGCCATCAATTTCAACGATGGGAGTATATGTTATCTTCTTTGTGCCGCCATTACCGTCATCTACCTCTTCAGTAACCTGTTGATTTGTTCCTACCCAGTACTCATCATAGTGGTTTGTTCCCTCATATCTTGATATCGGGAAGTACTGGCTGGAGCCATCACCGTTATCATAAGGATTCTCAACCTTATCGGTCGTAACCTCAAGAATAGCAGTCTGAGCGCCGGTACGCTTGTTTTGACCATAAATCACATATTCGGTTTCGGGGTCAAGGTTATCAAATACGCCAAGCTCATTCCAGGTTGCTCCACCGTCACAGGTGTATTTAAGACCGGGAATAACCTCAATTACGATCTGAGCGTCGGTCTTACTTACAAAGACGGGGGTTGTGAGCGGAGGATTCTCCATATCGGTGCTTATAACAAGGGGCTTGGTTTCGTAAGCGCCGTTGATATATCTACCGTAGATCTTATACTCGGTTTCAGCAGTAAGACCGGTAAACTTAGCGGTTCTTGTTGCCTTATCCCAATCGGGAGTTCCGTCATTGTCAAAGTCCATTGTATATTCCATATTAGGCATTGCAACTGCCGAAATGGAGTAGCAATCCTTTTCAAGAAGCTCGGGGGTTGCAGGAACAGCGTGTTCCTTCATAAATGCATCAACATTTGAAACAAATACGCTATCGCCTATATGGAGCTTTCTGCCGGTCCAGTCGCTATAGCCGGAGCCGTGAGAACACTTAGAACCGTGATGCAACCAAACCTGAACAGCACTAAAGAGTGTTTTCATTTCTTCACGATAGGCATCAACATCTTCTTTATATGCCTCAACAGGAATAATAATCCAACCATTCATTTCGCTTGTTACTTTAATACCGCTGGCATACTCTATCTGAGAGATCTCGCCTGTTTCAGCATCAATAAATGTAAGACTGGGAAGTCTACTACCACGTACCTGACCTGTGAGATTAAGGTAGAAGTCGAAGGAAGAAGGCTGACCCTCTTCACCGCCTGTTATAGCAATACGATAAGCAAAGGCCTCAATAGCCTTATAAGGAATCTCATCAGGAATACCGCTGAAGCCGTTCCAATGCTTTTGACCGTTAACAGTTGTGTTAGTACTGATGTTACCGTTGGCATCTTCCTCAATTTTCTGGATAGTGACAAATCTATCGCCACCAATGGTGTCGATAAAGAGAACACCTTCCTTATCAGAGTTTGCATGCTCTAATGTTGTATGATGAATAGCCATAGCAGCGCCCCACCATGAGAGGTTGTTCTGCGCCTTGGTTATATACTCGCCGTTATCATTGGACTGAGTATCAGCAACTGTAGGAACCTTGAAGAAGTAGCTTGCGCCGTCTCCTAGACCGGTTGAATACTGAGAAGAGAGGGTCCAAATGGTGAGAGGCTCAGATGTTTCTGTTCCCTCGAATACCATAGTAGTAAGGTTGTACTCTGTTCCGGGAGCAAGACCTACAACTTTACCATACTCAAACCAAGTGATACCACCGTCTATTGAATAGAAGTGATCCTCGGGAGCATTTACTACTGTAATAGTAGTATCAGTCACCTCAATATCTTCAAGTTTGGGGGCAACAAGAGTTGTGCTCTCAAGTCTTGTCTTAACATCAAGGCTGTTGCATCTTGTTCTCTTAAGATATCTTGAATAGATCGTATAATGTGTATCTGTTTCAAGGCCATCAAATTTAGCGTTAGTCTGCCATTTAGCATCCTCTTTAGGCTCTTCGCCCTTGAGAACGATGGTGTATTCAACGCCGGAAATATTCTCGATTGTGATAGAGTTTCTATCTCTTGCAACGATCTGTGTTGTTTCGGGAATGGTGTAAGCCCTTTCAAGAGCTTCGTAATCTGTATAGAAAAGTGCTTTTCCGATATAGAGAGTTCTTCCTGCCCAGTTGCTACCTGCAGCAGAGCCAAGAAGTGTGAACTCAAGGTTTTTATAAACAGCCTTTGCAGCGTCAGGAGTCATGGCCTCTCCCTCGCTGTTTAAGATGTTATCAAAGGGAATTACGATCCAGCCGTCCATTTCGCCGTTTACAGTAAACCAGCCGCCCATACCTTTATCATCTGCGCCACTTCTGGTAATTGTGGAAACAGAGCCGTCGGTATTATCAAAGAAGGTGTAATCGCCATTAATAATTCCATTGGAGTGGAAGTTTACAAGATCAAACTTGGAAACTGCTCCCTCTGTGCCGCCTGCAACCCTAATTCTTACAGCAAAACCGATAAAGTCCTCATACTTGGTCATATCCTCGGGAAGACCGTAGTTTGCGCTACCATAGGTAAGAGCAGTTGCACCTATAGTTGCTTTGCCCTCAGTCATATCTGCGGGAGCAACTACAACATAGTTCATTCCGTTGATCTTCTCAACAGGGAGAGCAGAAACAGAACCCGAGAAGCTACCATAGTTTCCTGTAAGTTCAGTAATACCGTCTGCTATATCAAGAGCGTAGTATCCGCCCTCGTCATTGACGCTGGCATAAGGATAACGAGCAGTTTTGATAATAGAGGTCTTGGCTTCGGTAGTGCCGACAAGACGGGTCATAACCTTATATTCAGAGTTTGCATTGAGCTCGGTGAATATACCGGTTGTATTCCACTCAGCACCGCCGATAGAATATTCCTGACCTGCGATAACTTCAACCTTAATAGTATCGATAGTTACCTCAATAGCCTCAGGATATCTGACACCATCGGTAACAAAGCTTGCAGAAGAGGTGTTGGTTTTGCCGGCATATCTTGCATAAACGGTGTATCTCTTTCCGTCCTCAAGCTCGGTAAAGGTATTCTTTGTTGCCCAGTTGGTTCCGTCAATAGAGAACTCAACACCGTCTACAGCATTAACAGTAATGCTGTTTTCGGTAACCGCCTCTAAAACGGGAGCGTCAGGAGAACCATGAACCTTTCTGAAAGAATCAAGACTCTCAACGAACATTGCGTTTCCTATATAAAGGGTTTTATTGAGGTAATCAGCTGTTGTAAAGGTAATTTTGATACCCTTATAGCCTGTGTTGTTGGGGTTGTAGCTTCCAGCAGTCTTTATAAAGTCGCCATAGTTTTCAGCAAGAGTTTTATTCTCGCCGTCTACAAAACCAATAAAGGGAACATAAACCCAACCGTCAGCAGAACCGGAAAGCACAATACCGTCAGCGGTATAAGCAACCTCGCTTACTGCGCCTGTTCTGGCATCCATATAGAGAATGCCGCTCTTTGCGGTGTAAGCCGTCTCGGTACCTCTCTTATTAGTGAAAGCAAGGTCGATAACGAGCTTATCTGCTGCTGTAGACGAGCCTTTAACGCGGATAGCGAATCCGTTTGCCTTAATAGACTCGGGAACACCATTGAAAATGGGAGTTCCGGCAGTATATGTATTTGCAGGAGCGTTCTTAAAGATAACATAGTCATCCTCAGCAGAGGGAGTTAATACAAAGAACTTCTCCTCACTACCTGTAATAAAAATATTGCCTGTAACATCGCTTGCATAGCCATCATTGGTCTCATTTCTTCCGAGAGTTGCAGAAGAAACAACCCATGCGCCTGCGCCCTGCTGATGATTTTCACCATAGCCGACAGACTCAAGGTCGGGAACCTTTAAGGCATAGCTTGCGCTATCTCCAAGGCCTGATGAATAATCCTCGCTCGCAAGGGGAAGCACACTGACCTGCGCTATGACCATTGCAGCCACGAGAATCATTGATACGATCTTCTTCGAAAGTTTCATTTTCTCTTTTCCTTTCTTATATGAAATTTTCTTTCGTTACGATATTAATTTGATACGGAAAAACTATAAAAGCTTATAATACACCCAGTATCCTTAATATATAATAAGAATACCATAAATCAAGACATTTGTAAACAAATTAAAACAGGTTTTTTAATTTTCGTCATAACATACAATACTAAAAAACCTGTTTTGTGCATTATGTGAAACGAGCGGCTGTTTTACTACATTTTACGTTCTGAAATCAGCCCATCCTGAAGCTCTCCAAGGTATTCAAAAGCCTTGCCCGCGCCGACAACGACACATTTTTCAGGATCATCGGGATATACAGTCTTTATCTTGGTTCTTTCTTCTATAAGATCGGCAAGACCGTACACCATAGCTCCGCCGCCGGTAAGGTAAATTCCCTGCTCCGAAATGTCAGCAACAAGCTCGGGCGGGGTCTTGTCAAGGGTAGCAATAATAGCGTCAACTATGATCTTGAAATTCTCATCAAAATAGCCTCTGACCTCTTTGGGATCAAGCTTTATCATCTCGGGCATACCTGTCATAGCATTCTTGCCCTTTACCTCGATCATCTCATTGTTTTCAATAGCGTCGCGAAGGCTTATCTTAACGCGCTCCGCCATTCTTGTTCCGATTATAAGATTGTAGTTTGTCTTAACTGCTTTAACTATAGTTTCGTCAAAGGTGTTGCCTGCTATTTTGAGCGAAACTGACTCAGCAATTCCACCTAAGGTTATAACAGCAATATCAGCAGTTCCGCCGCCGATATCGAGAATCATATTACCGCCGGGTTTGAGAACATCAAGCCCCGCACCTATTGCGGCAGCCATAGGCTCCTCAATGGTGATAACGCTTTTAGCACCTGCGGCATCGGCAGCCTCAACAACGGCCTGGCGCTCGACCTCTGTAACCTCTGAGGGAATGCAGATAGCAACTCTCGGCCTTAAAATTCTATTTTTGCAGGTTTTCTCAACAAAGTATTTTATCATTTTCTGGCAGCTTCTTATCTCAGCAATAACACCCTTTTCAAGAGGACGCACCGCAACGATATGCGAGGGGGTTCTGCCAATCATGGTCTGGGCTTCCTTTCCGACAGCCAAAACCTTTCCTGTTTTTTTATTAAATGCGATAACCGAAGGCTCGCTAAGTAAGATCTCTCCACCCGCGTAAACCTGCACGGTCGCAGTTCCTAAGTCAATTCCAATATCAAGGGGCATAACGGACATCCTTTCATTTTTGCTACCTATATTTTACTACAAAAAGCAGATCTTTTCAATTATTTTTCTATATTTTATGCAAAAAAATCCCGCCGTTTTCGGCGGGATCTAATATTTTTTATTTATTATAGATCTCCTTTAAAAGAGCGGTTATTTCAGCAAGCGACTCCATAATGAGATCTGGCTTGTGAGGGCCGTTTATAGCCTCGTCAAGCGTTCCCTCTCCTGTCAGAACGAATATAGAGGTGGCATTGGAATTTTCCGTTACCGCAATATCGGTATAAAGTCTGTCGCCGACAAATGCGATCTCCTCTTCCTTAAGACCTGTTCTGTCAACGATAAACTTAAGGGTGTAAGGCGAGGGCTTGCCGAAGAACTCGGGGAATCTTCCTGTAGACGACTCAACAAGTCTTGCAATGGAGCCGCAATCGGGGATAAATTTGCCGCCTTCCATAGGGCAGTTTAAGTCAGCGTTTACGCCGATATAATCAACGCCGTCGCGCACAAACTGGCAGAATCGGCTAAGTCTGTCGTAGCAGAGTGTTGTGTCAAAGCCGAGCACCATAAGGTTAGGATTTTCCTCGTCGATGGTGATTCCACGAGCCTTGAAGTTCTCAATAAGGGCGGGAGTTCCAAGAACGAAAACTCTGGGGTTTTCATAATTTGCCTTTATGTAACGGATAACCACTTCGTTTGAGATGCAGACGTCCTCGTCACCTACATC
This sequence comes from Oscillospiraceae bacterium, assembly GCA_017461245.1. GTDB lineage: Bacteria > Bacillota > Clostridia > Oscillospirales > Ruminococcaceae > SIG578. The sequence continues at coordinate 55,610 of JAFTYW010000033.1, read as the reverse complement.
GCTGATGCCGAAATTTCTAAGCTTATCGGCATACATTTTGGGGTTTCTCGAAGAGTTATTTGTGAAAAAGCAGTAATCTTTTCCTACCGCTTTAACCGTTTCGAGAAACTCGGTCGTAAACGGGAAAAGCTGGTTCCCGAGATAGATGGTGCCGTCCATATCAAGAACGAAGCATTTGATTTTTTTGAGCATTTCTTTTTTGTAAGAAACGTCCTGAGCCTTTACTGTCATAATTTTTACCTCCAACATATTAAATCGGTGATGGCATTACCGAATATCAAACGTTCAAGCCTTTAAGGCTTTCTTTATACGCTTTCTCCTCATACATAAAGTAAAGCGGCAGGGCTTCTATGCCCTTTTTCTCGTAAATTTTCTTTTCGAGCATTGCTCGAAAATGCGGGTTTCTCACAAGCAGTGGACCCGAAAGCTCGGTTGCGAAAAGGCCTTTATCACAGATGCCCTCATCGTTTCTATCGGGGGCATTTCCCGCTCCCTTTACCACTCTGAAAAGCGGATTTGTTACGATAGTTGTTCTGCTCTGCTTATTCATAAAGCCGACAATTTTATCTGGCACCAAGCGGCAGTCGCAGACCGTGTCAACAACCACCCTGCGTGCTACCTCTACCGTTTCAAAATCGTAAAAGTCGAGAGCCTTAAAAACCGTGCCGTCAATAGCGGTTATACTTTTGCCGAGAAGCTCAAAGCTGTTTCCGCAGAAAAGGCAAAGTCCGCCGTTTTGGATATAGTCAGAAAGCTCAGCTTTATACTGAATAAGCTCGCTCAAAACACGCTTTTGGCTACGCTCGGTTGCCGCGCCCATATAAACAAAGTCATACTCAGAGAAATTCGGTGTCCCGCCCAGCTCTAAATAGGTTACCTCACAGGCATTTCCCGTTTCCTCAATATGCTTTTTAAGGCAGCGAATATTAGCATCGCTTCCGTAAAGATTTGTAAGGTTGCGATACAAGGAAAGAATTTTTACAGTCATAATTTCACCTCGTTTAAGGTTAAAAAGGAAGCACAAACTCCTCGGGAGAAAGCACCTCTACGTTTGAGAGGAGCTTATCTCTGTCAGAGAAGCAGGTTATTGCAATTATATCGCCGCTGCCCAGCGCAAATCTGCTCGGCAGGTCAGCGGTGTTATAAACGATCTCAATTTTCTTGCTGTCAATATCGGTATACGAAAAGCGGTTTGCAAGGTCGTAGCAATATCTGCCAGCAAGAATTATCTTTTCGACCGCGGGACAGTCAAGCTTTTCAAAGTCAATATCCCACAGCCAAGATATCTCGCCTGTAAAATACTTGCGGCTTATAGCGTCAACGATTATAACAACTGTGCAGGGCTTATTACTGCTGCAAGCAAGTGAGATAGACTGGTTGTAGCTTACCGAATTTTCGTGCTTTGAGGTAAGCAGAACGCCCTTGCGCTCGCCCGAGGAAAAGCAGGTAAGTCTGCCGTTTTTGTGAACATAATTGCTTATCACCTCGGCGGCTTTTTTCTTGTCTGCGCCGACAAGTGCAGCCACCGTAAAGGCGGCAAGGCTGTTGTAAACGTTGTAAACGCTCTTTAAAAAGAGGTTTATGGTATACTCGCCGTTTATGACCGCCCTGCCCTCTTTTAAGTCAAGGCTTGTTATGCTATACTGCGTATTTTGCCTCTTATGGCCGCAGGCCTTGCACTCATACGAGCCGATATGAGCATAGTGGTAATAGTCATATTCCATAGGCTCTTTACAGTTAGGACAATGTGCGCCGTCATTATAGGCGCTATTGTTTTTATCCGTTGAAAACTCGGTTTTATCCATACCGAACCAGACGGTGTTTTTATGTCCTTTTGCAAAGAGAGAGACCAGCGGGTCGTCAGCATTTAAAACGAGGGTGGTTTCCTCTGACTTAATGCTATCTTTAAGGGCGTCGAAAACCATTTCGGGATGGCCGTTTCTCGAGAGCTGATCCCTATAAAGATTGGTTATTACATAGTGGGTGGGAGCAAAATGCGAAAAGGTGTAGCGCGCAAAGCGCTCGTCACTCTCGATAAGAAGCACCTGCGCCTTGACCTTTCCCGAAAGGTCGCAATTATTCAAAACAAGGGTCGTAACGCCCTCGATCTGATTTGAGCCTTCTTTATTATAGGCAACGCTATAGCCGCATTCTGTAAGCATATGTGCTATCAGCTCAACGCTGGAGGTTTTACCGTTACTGCCTGTTACGGCGATAACATATTCGGGATATGAAATTCGGCTTAAAATATTAGGACAGATCTTAAGCGCTATTTTGCCGGGGAGGCTACTGCCCTTACCCAGCATTCTACCCGCCTTGGTAAGCAATTTACAAGCAATAATTACTATGGCTTTTATCACACAAATTCCGCCTTTTTATTTAGTCAAAAGAGAAACTATTTTATTGGCATCTGCCTTATTATCAACATCGTATTTTTCCTGATTTAAGAATTTCGAAAGCGCCGAGAGCTTTACAACGGGAACGCTTGACGCCGAGAAAAGCGGCTGACACTTTTTATCGTCAACAACTATAGCGCTGTCAATTTTAATATTATAGAGCTTTGCCTCTGAGATCGCTGCGCGAAGAATCTCTACATCCTTTTTGGCTTTTTTGATAAGGTTTTCGGTCTTTATGCGGTTTGTTTTCTTATCAACAATGACAAAATTTTCATCGTTTTCGTTGCCGTAAAGCTCGCCTTTTTTATCAAAATAGCAGACACTCAAAATGCCGAAAGCGCCTATCATTAGATAGTCAAAGGTATGTTCGTTTATCTTAGCATTTTCAAGCACCTTATAATCTCTAAGGAGTGAAAAACGCTTTAAAGTAGTCTTGACCTTGCTCATTTATTTATTCCTCCTGTGGCTATGCAGCCATCGTCCTTTACATTCTCAATTTTCACAGTACAAAAACTGCCAACAGGCAGACTGCAATCCTCAACAAAAACAGGCAGATAATCCTTTGTATAGCCAAAAGCGCAGTTGTTTTTTATCCTACTCTCTACAAGCACCTCGACCGTTTTTCCTATCTGATTTTCTAAAATTTCCCGCCTTATTTTCTCGGTTTCAGAAAGCATTATGCGGGCGCGCTTTTTCTTTGTTTCGCCGTCAATATGACCCTCGAATTCTGCCGCTCTTGTTCCCTTTCTCACCGAATAGGGAAAGACGTGGACCTTTAAAAATCCAATGCTTTTCACAAACTCAAGGCTTGCCTTAAAATCCTCATCGCTCTCACCTGCAAAGCCTACCATAACGTCTGTTGTAATCGAAGCGTTTTCGAAAGCGGCGCGTATCTTATTTACTATCTCTCTATACTCGTCGCAGTTATAGTGCCTGTTCATTCGCTTGAGGGTCTTATCGCAACCGCTCTGAAGCGACAGATGAAACTGCGGGCAGAATTTTTCTATTTTTGAGAGCCTTTTTAGGTCCTCGTCAGAGATTATCTCGGGCTCTAGGCTGCCTAATCTTATTTTCTTGACGCCATCTATCTTAGCGACCGCCTCGACCGCATCGGTGAGGGTCTTTCCGAACTGCTTACCGTAAGAGGAAAGGTCGATACCCACAAGGACGATCTCACTATAGCCGTTCTTTGAAAGGGCGGTTATTTCCTCTACTATCTCGTTTATCGGTTTTGAGCAAATTCTGCCTCTTGCCTTGGGGATAATGCAGTAGCTGCAAAAGCGGTTACATCCATCTTGAATTTTAACAAAGGCGCGGGTGCGCTCTTCAAAGCGGGAGATGCACATAGGCTCGATCTCGGCGGGGAGGATCTGATCACACACCGCCTCGCGCCTCTCTTTGTCAGCAAAGCATCTTTCGCAAAGCTCGACTACTCTGCCCTTTTCGGCGTTGCCCAAAACGATATCTGCCGTTTTTACCTCATAAGCCTTTTCAGGAAAAGCCTGCGGAAAGCAACCGATGAGCGCCACAACAGCATCGGGGTTTTGCTTGCGAAAATGCCCCACCATTTTTTTGCTTTTGCTATCGCTAGTGGCGGTTACTGTGCAGGAATTAACTATATAAACATCGGCAGGCTCGGTGTGGGCAACTATCTGGTGGCCACGCTGCAAAAATCTTTCACAGAGAAACTGCGATTCGTATTGATTTACTTTACAGCCGAGGGTATAAACCGCAACTCTCAAGATTTTCACCGACTTTCAACAAAAAATAATTGACTTACTTTTAAAAATGGTATAATATAAAACTTAAGAAAATACATATAATAATTATATCATTTTTCATTTTTTTTGCAATAGCAAAGCACAGGAAAGGAGCTTTTTGTATGAAAAAATTAAACATTTCGCTTTCAAGCATCAGCAACGTTAAAGAATTTGTTGAAATTGTAACTATGAGTGATTTTGAAATCGACCTTGTATCCGGCAGATACACAGTTGATGCAAAATCGATTATGGGAATTTTCAGCCTTGACCTTGCAAAGCCCATCGAGCTTGTTGCCCACACCGACAATGCTGACGAGCTATTTGAAAAGCTTAAGAAATTTGCTGTATAATCCACAAAAACCGCCCTCAGAACTGAGGGCGGTTTCAATTTAAAAAGGCGCTCCCCGCAGGGAGCGCCTTTTTGTTTTATTCGTTTGAGAATTACATACCTGTAAGACCGCTGCGCTCGATACCTTCCATAAACTTTCTCTGCAAGAAGAGATAAGCTATCATAGGAGGAATCATTGAGAAGCAGGTACCCGCCATAACAACACCGCTATGGAAAAGATTTCCCTCGGTACTGCTGGAGTCACCGCCGCCTTCCATGAGCTGATTCTGCATACTCTGAATAAGTGTTTTAAGAGATGCAACGATCTGCGGAAGAAGCATGTCATTATACTCCTTGAGATAAAGACCGGGCTCATAGTAGTCATTCCAGTGCCATACAAGCGAAAGCACGATACATACGATAGTTGTTGAACCTGCAGAGGGAAGCGCGATCTTAAAGAAGGTCTTTAAAGGTCCGCATCCATCAATGCTTGCAGCTTCTTCAAGTGACTTAGGAATTCCAAGGAAGTACTGTCTGTAAAGGAACACAAACAGACCGCCCTTAAGACCAAAGCCAAAGAAGCAAGGAACGATAAGCGGAATATAGGTTCCGAGAACGCCAAATGTCGAATATGTAATATACATAGGAATAATGATAACCTGAATGGGCATCAAAATCGACAGAATAACGATTGCGAAGAAAACTCCGCTAAGGGGGAACTTATATCTTGCAAAGCCGTATGCGATATAGGAGCAGGAAACAACGTGACCTATGGTAGCCAGAACGGTTACGATAAGTGAGTTGGGAAGTGTGTGCTCAAGGCGCATAGAGGCGATAGCAACTTCATAACTTCTGAGTGTAAAATTCTTAGGTATCCATTTTACAGTTGCGTTAATAATATCGCTATAGCTTTTAAACGAGTTAATAACCATGTGCATAAAGGGATACAAGAAAACAAACGCCATAAGGATCAACATCACATATATAAAGAGGTCAACGCCCTTGATGGGGGACTTTTTATATATTTTAAGAAAATCATCCTTGGTAGGAAGCTTAAATTTTGTTTTTTCCATCTCTATCCCTCCTTAATTATCCTTTACCTTATTGATGAAAGGTCTCATAACAAGGAATATTACAGCAACAAGGACAATGATCCATACAAAGAATATCCAAGCCATTGCCGCAGCATACTCGTACTCATAGTCACCGGAGAAGCTGGTACGCTCAATGAGTCTCAGCAGCCAGTTCTGCGAGTCGGTAAAGCTGTCAACAACTGTAAATACCATGTTGAGAAGCATCATCGGGGTAATCATAGGAAGGGTGATGAGCCAGAACATTTCCCACTCGGTTGCAGCGTCAACACGGGCAGCCTCATAAAGTGACGAGGGAACGCCCTGCAGACCCGCAAGGTAAATAACGATGGGAACACCGCACTTCCACATAATTGTACTGATAAGGTTTAAGAACACCGAAATAGCATTCGTTAATTCTTCACCGAGGTAGATAGCAACCTGTCTGGGAAGAAGGACCTCTTTAACGGTTTCCATTGCTTCCTTATCAACGCCCTGATTCATAAGCTGTCCCATGGCAAAACCCGAACCGAGAATAACAGGAAGGAAGAATATAGCTCTAAAAAGTGTTCTTCCTTTGAATTTTCTGTTAAGCATAACAGCAATTAAAAGGGAGAAAACATTAACAAAAGGAACAGTCTGGAGCATATTCTTTATATTGTTGAAAAGAGAGTTCAGATATTCTGTATCTCCGGTAAGAGCTGTTTTGTAGTGCGTAAGACCAACAAACTCAATTGTATAGTCGGTATAGTTTATAATGTTTGAAAAGCTCATCTCAAGAGAGCGGTAGATCGGGAAAATAAACAGCATTGCTGCTCCGAGAAGCCAAGGAAGAATGAACAAATAGCCATTCATATTTTCTTTACGCTTTAAGTTCCAAAACTTCTGTTTTGGAGCTGCGGCATTAATATCTAATTTTTTAGCCATTGTCTTTCTCCTTTCTACCCGACTATGTTGCCGTCGGCGCCGACTACAACGTAGTCGACAGCCTTAACGGTTACATCGTCAACGGTTACTTGCTCTTGATTGTAGTTGATATAAATCTTGTTTCCATTGGAGTAGGTTACACGAACAACACCCGAAGAAATCTGGTCATGACCGGTAATAGTGCAGTTGCCGGTGAAAGCAAGCTTGGTGTTAAATTCGGTTGCGATAGCCGAAACATCATCGATCCAGGTTTCAACCTCGGTCGAGAAGGCGTTATCTACCTTTGAATCCTTAAACTCTTCTGACATTTCCTCAGTAAGCAGGAAGGTAGGCTCTGCACCAAATTCGATCCACTTAAGCTTCTCTATATCGTAGTCTATTGCCATATTTCCGGGGGTATCCATACTATAAGGAATGTATCCATGAACTACCATCTCATAGAAAGGAACATCTCTATCAAGGACCTCTATTCCGGAGCCCTCTAAAGGAAGGTCATAGAGATAGTCTGCAACATTCAAGGTGTAAGCATTACCACGCTGAATAGCAACCTTCATTCCCTTTTTCTCGGTGGCACCCAGCATTGCATTATACATCGCAACGGTGTCATAACGGGTGAGTTCAACTCTCTTCTGGAAGTCGTCAAATACATACCAGCCGACCTTATCAAAGCCTATACCGTAAACATCGTTTTTAGCAAGATAAGGAAGGGTCTTCTCTGTAAGCTTTACATACTCCTTGTATGCATTTCTTACGTACTGGTCACCGTCAGTATTTGTAACAGGGATCTTTGCTTCGTTATAAACAGCATCACTCTGCTCCGAGAAATCCTGTGAATCAGTCGAAGCAAAAACGAGGTCATCAAGCAGATAGCTCTCGATGCCCTGCTCGGTAAGGAAGTTAGAAAGCTCCTTAACGCTTCCTATACCGTTTGCAATCTTGCTGCTGCTGGGATAAACATTATATCCCGAGCTCTGCCAACCAAGAAGCATAATTCTGAGATTTTTCTTAGCATCATCGGAAAGTCCTGCAACCATATCCTCGATATCGCTGCACTTGGTCATAACCTTAAGATACTCAGAAATCATTGTTTCAACCTTAGTTGACATAATCATCTGAAGGTTAACATCAACACCCGCTTTTTCTGCAGCCTCTGTCTTAACAAGCTTACCTGTAGAAGCGAGGTAACTTTGAAGCTTTACTGCCATATCCGAATATGTAACCGGATTTTCAGCTTCAGCAGAAATGAGTGCATAGTGAACAGAGAAATCTCTTGCAGAAATATTCTTTTCTGTTGCTGTAACAGGTTCACCTGCGGGATTTAAATAGGTGTATGATTTACGATAGTTAACAGCCGCTTCAACGCGATTTACCTTATAAACAGAGCTGGGGTTAAAGGTGACATAGCTGTTCATCTCACCCTCAGAAATATATCCAACAAAGCCCTGAGTACCTTTGGAAATTCCAAAGAAAGGCATCATCGCATTTTTGATACCCTGCTGATTGTTTGACTCGATTTTATCTAAGTCAAAGTCTCTGGGGAAGTAGGTATCAATGGTAAGCGGAGTCTGTCTACCCTTAACTGTCTTAACGTCGTAAATACCGCCCGACGCATCAGGCATAAGGACAAAACTATTTTCTACAGTATCAGCAACGGCACCGAACGAAGGAAGAACCGAGAGGCTCATAATACCATACTCATCGCTTTCCTTAACCTTATCAATAGGAACGCGAACATTAAGACCGCTCTCATCTACCCAGAACTCAACGGTAACTCCGATTCCATAGCTATCAAAAAACGCTTCGATAGCAAAACCGTTTTCAATCTTATGATGATCTACAGTTATTGCAAACTCATCAACAAGACTGGTTTTAAGGTTGATTTCTGCGAAGTTTGTATAACCGATTTCAAAGAGCTTTTTAAATCTGGTTCTGACGGCTTCGCTATTTTCGGTCGCACCCTCATCTGCTTTGTGAATGTAGTCCTCATCAGTAATAAGGCTCTTCCATTCCTTACCTGTTTTGGTATCTAAAACCTTAAGGGTATAGTCAGAAGCTCTGTAATAGAGCTGGAAGCTACCGGCCTCGCCAACGAGAGAATATTCTTCCTCATTGAGCTCAAGCTCACCGTCAAGATACTTGGCGACGGCGACAGCTTTGTGTGCATTTTCTTCAACTAAATTGCGGTCAACGGTGATCTTAGGCGAGAACACGATGATAGCAACAACTGCAAGCACAAGCACCAAAGCTACAGCAATAGCAATTAGTTTCTTTTTGTTTTTCATATTTTCGCCACCTCCCTATCGCATAAAGAACTTGATTTCAGCAGCAAGTTCCTGAACGAATTTAACAATCTGCGCACCGAGACCGAAGGCAAGCAATATCGTTACGGCGATAAGTGCCATAGCAACTACTGAAAGCAGGGTAAATCCGAGCGCATGAGAGAATTTAAGACCGTTTGACTGCATAAAGCCAACAAACAGAAGCACAACTACCCAAGCGATAATTGCGATATTCATACCGGTAAAGAATGCAAGCTCAGAGATTGAGAAAATGTGAGAAATAGCAATCATAACCGGTGTGCAAACGATATACGGAGCAAGGCTGTATATCGAAATTGCAATAGTTTCACCTATAGTAGACTCGCCGCCACAGATGGTCATAACAGCGTAGCTTGCGATTGCCCACAAGAGAATGGGAACAACAATAACGCCGATTTCGATAACTGCGTTTGCATCTGCTACCGAGGTGGTAGACATTGTAAAGTTTACGGTATAAACATACAAGATCTTCATAGCGATGGCTGCTGCAAGAACAGCCAAAATAGCCAATTTTGAAATTTTCTTTCTGTTCTTCTTGATGAGATAGAATGTATCAACAGGATGGAACAGAGTTAAAACGAAATACTTAAGCCATTTCATATTCTCTATCCCTCCAATTCATCCCAGAATTCTTTTTTGATCTTTCTTACGTACTTATTGACCTGCTTCATTGCAAGAACAAGAAGAATAATTGCAACGATTATTGCGGCAACAATTACATAGAACCACTGCTGCATAAATTCGTAACGAAGCTTTTCAAAGGCTTTACCGTAATTCTGTCTGTCTTCAGTCTGCTTGAAGTCATCAAGAACCTCGGCATAAAGGCCTTTCTTCATATTGATCTTACCGATAAACTCTCTGGCAAGGCTATAGCTTGCGTTATCCTTTTTGATCTGCTCCCAGAGCTCAAGGGACTGGTCATATTTACCGTCAGCATAAGCAACAACTGCCTTCTGAACGGTTGTGATAAACTCGGTAGGCTCAAAGACCTGAATTTTAGCATCAGCACTATCGAGGGTTACAAGTCTGCCGTTTCCTGCATAAACAATGGACGAGGGCATATTGAAATATCCTGCTGTAGCTCCTTCGCCGCCGAAGATGCAGAGAAGGTTACCATCCTGATCATACTGATAGAGGCATCTTGTATTTTCCTCAATTACGGTTATGATCTCATTCTCATCAACGCAGATGTCCTTAAATGCAGGCTCTTGTTTTCTACCTGTATCATTATACATCATCTCGCCGTATTTTCCCTTGGGGAAGGTGTTTGTACCAACGGTATTGATAACGCTTATTCTGGTGTTTTCCTCAGCAGAAGTGGCGTAGATCTTACCGCCGTTTGCAACACAGAAGTTATAGTATGCATCGGGTTCAACTGTGTTCATCTGATCCTTCTGCTCATCTGTTGCAAACGTCATAACAATGAAGTTAATGAGATTAAATCCGACCTTATTGGCGCCGATATAGCCTTTAAAGTTATTAGCAGCGTCAATTGACATAAACTGTTTACCCTGAACAACATAGAGATAGTTGTTAACGGGGTTTAAAGCGACCTTTGAGGGAGAGAAGTATGTAACATTGTAAAGAAGCTCGGATTCGGGCATTACAAAGTCCTCAACCCACTCGCCCAAGGGGTCTAAGTGAACAACCTTCTGAGCAGCCGAGTCAGCGATATACATATCGCCCTCGTTTGTTACGAAAACGCCTTCGGGAGCAGAAAGTCTGTTTCCTCCGGTGTATTCAGCTACATATTCGAAGTTGCTTGTAAGTCTTACAATTCGTTTATTACCGGTGTCAGCAACATAATAGTCACCGCTACTGCTCAAAAAGAGGTCCTGCGGGTTATTAAGTTTATTTGACACCTCTGAGCCCTCAAAGCCTGTTATAACCTGCTCACAGGTGTAAGGCTTGGGCATTGCCATTCTTGTTTTACCGTCCGGTGCAAGAATATATCCGTTATCCCAATAGTTAAAGGCAGAAGCCTGAGATACCAGAAGTACTGCAAGCACGGCTGTAACAATGGCACAGCGTAAAAACTTTTTCATCTGACCTTCTCCTATTCTTATTTGATTCCGGTGTGAGCCATTGTTTCAATAACCCTACGCTGCATCAAGGTGTAGATAATAATTGTTGGTGCAGTCATAATAAGTGTTCCTGCTGTCATAGCACCCTGACGGGCAAGGCCGCCGGTTGAAATGGAGCTGATTGCGATAGGCAGGGTTCTCATAGCCTCGTTGGTGATGTAAATGAGAGGACCTGACGAATCGTTCCAACAGCTTGTAAATGTAAACACTATAAGGGTTGCCCATGCGGGAGAGAGGAACGGGAAAACAATTCGGGTAAATATCTTAAGCTCGGTAGCGCCGTCGATTCTCGCAGCTTCAAGAAGCGATGTGGGAATCTGCTCGCAGAACTGCTTCATAAGGAAGAAGTTGAACGCGCCCGCGACCTTGGGGATGATAAGCGCCCAATAGGTGTTGATCATTCCAAGACCGTCAACGATAAGATAGTTAGGAATTGTTGTAACTTCGCCCGGGAACATAAGGGCAGCAACAATAACTGAGAAGATTTGTTTTTTGAGTGGCAGATCCATTTTCGCCATGGAATATGCACCGAGTGACGAAACGAAAACTGCGAGGAAAACAGTTACAACAGTTGTGAAAACACTGTTTGCAATGTTTCTAAGGAAGGGAACGCTGGTACTACCAACCGCAACTATAAGGTCATTAAAGTTTTGCATGGTCGGTTTTCTTACGAAGAACTGCGGGGGGAATTTTAATAGCTCGTCGATAGGTTTAAATGCCGTTACAACAACGTAGATGAGCGGCATAGCTGTGAAACAAACCAGTGCTGTAATGAATATATAAAGAAGCACGCGGCTTGTTGAAATCTGCAAATAGGATTTACCCATTTTTATATGCAGGCCTTTTCTTACCATTGCCATAGTATATACTTTCCTTTCATAATAGAATTTTTGAGATTAGTTTTGAGATTAGCGTTAATCCTTATCGGTCAGCATCCACATACACAGTTTACCAGCCGCAAAGGTGATTGCGAACAGGATAACCGCGATGGCGGAAGCGTAACCCATCTCAAACTTTACGAAAGCAAAGTCATAAAGGTGAGCGGCCATGGTATGACCGGCATAGTTAGGTGTGGGGAATCCTGCGAACGAAGTAATAACTCCGAAAACGCCGAACGAGCCCGAAATGGTGTTAATAGCACCAAACAGAAGCTGAGGCTTCATCTGGGGGAGAGTTATGTAGAACAGCTCTTGGAAACGGCTCTTGATACCGTCAAGCGAGCCTGCTTCAATAAGCTCTCTGTTCTGATTCTGAAGACCTGCCATAAAGACGAGGAATCCGGTACCCATACTCATCCAGATCTGAATGAAGATACAGCAAGGAAGGATGGTCTTGGGGTCCTGAGTCCAAAGAATAGGACTGCTGATGATTCCAAGGTTGGTCAGAACGTTGTTGATAAGACCGTAACGGTCAGGAGAGAAGAAGTAACCCCAAACAACCGACATAGCGGTACCGCTGGCGATCGAGGGAGCGTAGAATGCGAGAGCAAACGCTGTTCTTCCCTTCATGTCGTTAAGTATCCATGCCATAACGAATGACATAAGATAACCTACAGGTCCCGAAATAAGTGCAAAGTAGAGGGTGTTCTTGAATGCGGTCATAAAGAGCTCATCATCAAGAAACAAACCCTGGTAGTTTGAAAGCCCGACAAACTCCGGTGTCTGAATCAAGTCATAGTTAGTAAGACTGTAATACAGCGAAGTTGCAACAGGGCCTATAGTAAAGATACAAAACAGAACAAAAAACGGAATGAAGAAAATTACTGCGGTGATAACGGCGCTTGTTGAGCTAACGCCGCCGCCCTTAACCTTCTTAGCTTTTACACGTTTTTTGGAAGTATCTTTTGCAATAGTAGCTGTAGCCATATTGACCTCCATAAAAACCTAAAAGGTTTATTCTAATCCTTCGGGATTTACATTATACATTTTCTGCTTTCTCTTAAGCTCTTTATTGATATCCTCTGCTGCCTGTTCAAGCGACTCACGAACGCTCTGTCCGCTGATGATACAACGGTTACGTGCGTTGGTGAGGTGTCTTGAGGTGAAGTATCCACCAAGAGCTGCAGGAACACCTCGTGCATTATCGAATGAACCCTGAATTACCTCAAGCTCTTCTTGACTCCACGACATACGGTGGAATGCTTCAAGGTTTGCAGTGCAGATACGGGACTGGATACCCATGATCGACTCAACCTGACGAACATAGCTTTCCTGAGTGTCAGCGCTCATATACCACTTTAAGTACTCCCAAGAAGCCTCTGCGGTTCCTCTGTCCTCAGCAGTTGCAAGGATAGCAGAGCAGGTTCCGGTAAGACCGCCCGAACATCTGTTAAGAGTTCCGTCTTCCATAACTGTTGCAGGAACGGGAACCATCTTCCACTTACCTGTAAGCTCGGGAGCTGCATATACGAGGTTAAGATACATATCAAATCCGCCGATACCGATAGGCATCTCGCCCGAACGGAAACGGTTTAAAAAGCTTGCCGAAACGGGACAGCCGTAATCGGTGAACATCTTAATAAGAACTTCAAATCCCCTCATGAATTCGGGAGAGTCAACCTTACTTGTATATCTTGTATCAGAGTAATACTCGCCGCCGTTCTGATATGTCAAAATATCAACCTCGATAGGCATATAGAACTGCATATTGTACTGATAAAGCTGAGGAAGGGTGTTGTTGATTACGTCATCCCAGGTATCAGGCACCTGGAAATCAAGCTGCTTGAATATATCCTCGCGGTAGAACATAACAGTAAAGCCCATGGTTTCAGGCAATGCATAAATGCCGCCCTCATATTTAACAGGGGTAAAGCATTCCGCAATTGTATACTTACTGAACTCATCAAAGTCCTCAAATTTCGAGAGGTCATACATAGCGTTACGGATAGCGTAGTCAACGGGAATGTCTGTTCCGATACCCATAACGACGTCCGGCTCAGTTCCTGCATTGATTGCAAGCAGAAGCGGGCTGGTTCCGCTACCAAGTGTTCCTGAAGGAAGAACGTTGACATTAACGTTGATCTTGTGCTTTTCGCCGAAGGAGCTGTCAACAAGATCCTTTAATATCTCGCAAAGCTCTTTACCGCGGCTGACCCAAACCTCGATGCTGTCATAATCCTCGCTGCCCTCACCCATAAATCCGATGGCGCTGTAGTCCTTCTGATAAGAGAGGATGAAGTTTGCAAAGATTGAATAGAGAGAATCCCAGAAGGTGTTCTTCTCGTTTACAACCTCTGCGTCGGGAGAAGCGAACTGGATGTAGTCAAGCGCATAGCACTGAGATTTAATATCATTGAGCCATGTACCGATAGATGTAAGCGAGGAGCTTAAGTCTGCAAGCTTTGCAGGAATCTTAGAGGGCTTCTCGATCATCTGCTCGATAAGTTCGTAGCTCATTTTGAAGTTGTTCTCGATAGGAGTTGTTTTAATTGCAAACTCGTCAATAAGCTTAATGCTGAGCTTAAGCTCGTCAACGATCTCCTGAAGATCACCTAAAAGTGTAGGAATCTGACGCTCAAGACGATAGTCATAGTTTAAGTCAGGCTCCTGACCGGTAATCATGGTGATGTTACGATATGCGTTTGAAAGCCTTGAGGTGATGTCGTTAACGAGGTGGATAACCTCTGTCATATCACCCATAATGGTTTTCATTGTGAGGGTGTGCTCACCCCTCTCGAGATAAACGAGGTAGGGATTGCCGTCCTTATCAGCATAAGGAAGAGTTAACCACTTGGTGTCGTATGTAAATACGAGCTCGTTAAACTCCTCAAAAGGAACCTCGCCGTCGATCTTGATCTGACGTGTTGAGGAAAGTCCGTTACCGTAGCCCTGATAGTATCTGGGAGCGAGCTGATAAAGGCCGCTCTCTTCTACAGTAAAGGTCCACTGGATCTCCTGACCGCCTTTGCCCCAGCTTCCTGCGCCGAGGTGATTGTAGATCTTGGAGGTAATTCCCTTGTATACCTTTCCCTTATGCTCGATCGATGCGGGCGACAGAGTCGAATCGCTGCTGGAAGCTATTGTGATACTGGAATCGGTCTTATAATCAATATAATCCTTATCCTCAGCCTCAAAGCGAATGGTTTTGGTTGCATTCTTATAGCCTGCACCCTTCCACTCTTTGAGCTGATCAGCATAGCTCTTAAGCTGTTCGGGCGGAGCAAACTCAAAGGATGCGATTGCGAGAGGCTGGTCGATAAATACCAGCTTGATGGTATGTATACCAGCAGTAAGAGCAACCTTTAAGGGAGCTGCATACTCGCCCTGCGCGTCATAGATCGCAGTATTTGTCCACTCCTGAACTTCTAACTGGGAAGGACGAACCTGATCGCCAAGGTTGTTGACCTTAGGCTTATCCGAGTCGACCCAATGACGAACGAACTTTAAGTTGCTGAGCTCATCGTAAAGATACTCTCCGTCAATCATAAGTCCTCTTGAAACGGCAAGACCGTTTCCGTCAACGGGAAGATACTCAATATTGATCTGGTAAAATCCAGCTTCTTCAACTGTGATTTGCCAAGATACGCTTTCGTTGTCGTTGCTTATGTAAAGGATATTATCCTTACCTTCAAGCGACTTGATTTCAGGCTGGGCGCCCTCGAACTCGGTGTAATTGTTGACATCAACCTTAACTACGGCATCCTTGACATCAGAAAATTCCTTAGACTTTTCTTCTTCATAATCTCCGTAATAATTGTTGTTGTACAAAACATCGTCGAGCTTTACCTGCTCCTGAAAGTTGATGTTTTCAGCAAGGGTCTTTCCGGCAAAGGCAGTTGTGCCAGAGCCGAGCAAAAGCATAGCTGAAAGCGTAACAGCTAAAACCTTCTTCATTGCTGAGTTGAGTTTTCTTTGCTTCATAATAATCCCCATTCCACCGCATGACTTGTCTGACCATTCGTCAAACCGCGGTGCGTGTTTTTCGCCGGGCGAACTCCCCGAGCGGAGATTTTTGCAGGAATTAACGCATTCCTACGAGCGAAATCCTTAAGCACCCACTCCGAATCCCTCTGGAAGCGGCACGGCCGGTTCGCGACCTTGGCACTTAACGACCCAATGCAGAGCATCGGTTCCGTTTTGAAAAACATATCTGCCAACGGAACACAGATATGCCACCCTTATTTAAGAGTACATCAGCCTAATCTTCTCGGTCATCCACGGACACCCTGCCAAAATGACAGCGCCAAAAACATTCTGCCACGTAGCAGAAGGCTCATCTGAGCCATTTTGTGCGCACCTCTCATTTGTCGGCGGGCAAGAGTCGGCATTCTATAATTTCAGCCATTACGCAATATGCATCGTTGCGCAATTGAGCTAAAGCATAGCATGTACCGTTTTTGAGGATTTATATTTCTCCTATTCATTGGTATTTGAGCATTTTACAACAAATTCCCTTTTTTCAAGTTATTGCCTTTTTCGACAAATATTTTAGGTGATTTTTGTTGAAATTGCACAATTTTAATCCGCAAAATCAGAGAAATACCCATATTATACAGTATAGCACGGCGGCGCCAAAAAGTAAAGGATTTTACAGCTTTTTTTGAGTATTTTTTTAAGATATTTTTAAGGGAATTCCGTGCCAATTTTTGTTGCGGTTTTTACAAATTTTTATTTTGATTTTTGGTGCATTTAAACATACCCTATGCAAGCAAAAAAGCGCATTTTTATTACGTAGGGTTGGGTAGTTTCCAACCAACCGAAAATCAGACGTAACACCGAATGTAAAGCGGAATGTCGCAAGCGCCATTCCCTACGTATTATTTTTCCAATTTTCACTATTCGCTAAAAACATATTTGCCTTGCGGGAGGGCGCTTAGACCCTCCCCTACACCATTAACCAAACATAAATTTAAATAAGGGTTTTGCGAATGCAAGACCCTTCCATAACTTTTCACTCTTCACTTTTCACTATTAACTTAAAAAGGGCAGCCTCTCGGCTGCCCTTTTTATTTAGGGGTTATATTTTATAAAACAAGTTCAATTTACGCTTTGCTAAAAATTATTAGCCCCAGTTTCTTGTGATCTCAGAAGTCTTGTAGAGATACTCTTTGTTATCATCAACAATCTGCTGCCAGAGTTTTACGTAGTTAGCAAGACCCTTCTTCTCGTAGTTCTGAACGTTTACTGTCCAGTTACTGAGTGTCCAGTTGTTGTAGTCAGAGAGGTATGCACTAAGAGCACCTGTACCTGCCTCAGAGAAGTACTCAAACTTCTTGAGCTGAGTGATCTGGTCAGCAGTCATAACTACCTGCGGGAGACGGGTTGTAGGATCAGCCTTATGTGCTGCCTCGTAAACCTTGTCAGCCTTGTCAACATAAGCGTAGTATGCAGCGTCATCACCGAGAGAAGATCTATCAAGCTTAGCCATAGGCCACTCAGAGACTCTCATGTGCCAGCCGAGACCTTGCTTATATCTGTCGGAAAGCTCGCTGGTGAGAAGCTTGTAGGTTCCGTTAGAAAGCTTCTTGTAAAGACCTGCTTCCTCGGTTCCCCAGTTCATAAGCATGATACCATCATCAGTCTGGAGGTAATCATAGTAACGGAGAACTGCAGGAACATTCTTACAATACTTGGTAATGATCATCGCACCTCTTGTAGGAGTTACGTTAAAGGGCTGAATCGACTTAGGAAGATTGTACTGAGTGCTGTTGAATTCAGCAGTAAGATAAGGAATGGGAATATACTGCTTTAAAAGTGTGGGCGAGAAGGTTCCGCTTGAAATATCAGACCATCTGAAGCAACCAACCTTACCTGTTGCAATGTGGGTTCTGAAAGCAGACCAGTTATTAGCCGAGTTACCTGTAATAGAGGTATCCATAAGTCCGGATTCGTTACGGACCTTATACCAGAAGGTTGTAGCCTGGTGAGCCTCTTCGGTAGCGATCTGATAGTAAGCCTTACCGCTGTTATCAATACCGATACCGCCTGTTCCGCTGTAAACACCCCAAGGAGCTGTGATCCAGTTAGCAGCCCAGTTCCACTCAGCATAAGGAATTTCATCGTTGAGACCGTTTCCGTTAGGATCGTCCTTAGCGAAAGCTCTTAAAACTTCAAGGAACTCGTTAGGAGTGGTAGGAACATCGAGCTCAAGGTTATCAAGCCAAGTCTTGTTAATGCTGAGCCAGTGGTTATAGGTATTGTGCCAGTTAACACTTCTCTTACCTGTTGCAGCATTGCCTGGGATAGTATAGATCTTTCCTTCGGCGTTAGCGTTCATAGCATAGGTAACTCTGTCCTCAAGATATTTTGCGATGTTGGGAGCATAGTCCTTAACATAGGGAGCTATGTCAACAAATGCATTCTCTTTACCGTACTTATAGATCTCGTAATCGGTAAAGCTGTTGTAATAGAAACCGAAGATATCGGGCCAGTCCTTAGACTGAAGAACGAGAGCCTTTCTGGTTCCGATCTGATTTTCGGGAACACCGATAAAATCAAAGTGAACATTGGTTTTGCTCTCATAGTATTTGAAGGATGACATATCGTCAACATCGGCATAACCGGCGCCTTCAATACCCATATACTCGATTGTGATCTTCTCGTTAACAATAGGCCAACCAGTTTTGTTTACTTCAACCTTAGCTTGATCCTTAGGTCTTGAAGTGTTGCCCTTCTTTGAGCTGGTTTCACTGCTACTTTCTTCGCTTGCAGCGTCGCTATTGTCGCCTTCGCTTTCGGTAGACTCAATGTCGCTAGACTCAGCCTCATCCTGACTCTCATCAGGCTGACTTTCGATACTAGCAACCTCACTCTCGGTAACTACGGCAGAAGATCCCTGAGCGGGCTCATTGTTACCGCAGCCTGCAAAAACAGCAAGAGCGAGAACCGAAACAAGCACGAGCGACAAAATTTTTGCAATTTTACTCATACTCTTTTCTCCTTTTCTTAAACTTGTTTTATATTTTTTATTTTTGTTATAAGACCGACGATTGTGCAACTGTGCCAATTTTGCAACCACTGTTTTGTCTATGTATACCAACAAAAAAGGCCATTTGGGCAATCGTAGCCCTATACATTTGCATTATATAATATTTTGCCAAAATAGTCAACAATTTTAAGCAAAAAATTTACAAAACGGCAGAGCTTTTACTCCGCCGTTTTTAAGCAAAATTATTTGATTTCTATATTCTTGATCTTATCGTGGATCTCGCGCATAGCTGCTTCAAACTTAGTCCATCTTTCAGGATTACGGGGATTGAGATAGAAATCAAGACCGCGCTCTTTTCTTCCCCAAGACTTAAAGGTGTAACCCATAATTCCGCCGGGATGCTCCTGCTCCATAAGGATGTCAAAAAGGCCCTTGAGGTGAGCGGTGTTGTAATCCTCATCACTGTAGCAGCCTGCCCAGGTGTAAGAGTAATACATACTGGGGGTGACCCAAACATTAGCTTCCTTATTTGCAACGATACCCTTAAGTGTGTCAAAGATAAATCTGTAATAGGATGCTGTGTCAGTTACCTGAGGATATTTCTCCGAGACAGATGCGAGCTTCTTGGCCATAGCTTCTGTCGGGGGTCTGAAGTCATATCCATAGCTGTCAAAGCCGATATCAGTCAGATACTCGGTTGCATAGCTTTCCAAGATAAGAGTTCCGTCGGGGTCATTCCAGTTGCCCTTCTGACCAAGAACCTCCTGAGTCGAGAAAACAGGATAAATTCTCATACCAAACTCTTCGTGCATAGCCTTTGTAACAGCCAAAAGGTCATCATTTGTGCAGTCTCTCTGGATGAGGGGCTCGTCAAAGTTAAAGCCGATAAATCTATCCCAGACGCCCCTCTCGTTAAGTCTTTTTGTATAGTTAACAAGGCGGCCCATATAGTCAGAAAGGGATTCTCTCTTGCTAACGAAAACGGGGCATCCAAGCCAAGCTTGACCGCCCGATTGCTGCAGCTTTTCAGCGGCGCCTACAGTTGTTCCAAATCCGTCCATATTGAGAATAAAGGTGTTGATATAGCCCTGATCGACATACCAATCAAAATCCTCAAAGGACATCCATCTCGGGTCAAGGTTATAGACACCAATACCGACCTTATTTTTTGCATCGTACTTTTCCATAGTGTACACTCTCCTTTTTTGAGGCAAGGTAGCCTTTTAGATTAAGTAAAGTATAGTTTACAATGCAGTTTTTTTCAACCTTTTTGTTAAATTTTTATTTATCTTTTGGCTATATGCCCAAATGACACCATATTCGTTTGGCATTTTTGACCAATTCTATGCACAAAAAAGCGCAGAGCCGATGCTCTGCGCTTTTTGATCTAACTTAATTAGTAAGGCAGTGAAACAAAGTTTCTATCTCTTCCCTCATTGAATTTCTTACACCAGTCACGGAGAACCTTACAGTACTCTTCCCACTTGTCGATCTCAGGAGCAATTGCCCAGTCGCCAGTGTCACCCTTAAGGTCCATAAGCTGTGCAAAGGAGTAATACTTGTTATCAGAAGTAGTTGGGAAGGTGTAAAGCATTACGCCGCCAGCATACTTATAATCCATAGCTTCTTGACACATAAAGTTCAAGTGCGCGATACAATACTGCTCATCAGCAGTTCTTACACCGCCAAGACCGCCCCAAAGGGAAGTTGTATAAGCAGTAGGCCACCACCAGTAGTTAACCTCGTGACCTGCAAGCTCTCTTAAATACTCAGCGAATGCTCTATAGTATTCCTTACCGTTGGTAATGGTCTTACCGCCGACAGCTGCAGACCAAGATTGATACTTAGCAGCGCCGCCGTTGGAAGCACCCTCACGAACATCAACAGAATAGGAGTCGTAACCGATATCGGTAAGATACTTAAAGCTTGCCTTTTCAAGCTTTCTCATCTGGTCAGCCGAGGTACCGAGCTGTGTTTCGTTACCTTCAGAGTCTGTAAACTCACCGGTTGCGAAAACAGGACCGTTTCTCTTACCAAATGTCTTATAAAGGGCCTCTGTGAGAATCTGATAGTCCTTATTGGGAAGTCCGTGCCAGATAGGCTCATCCCAGAACCAACCTTGGAACAGATCATAGTAACCTGCATCCTTGATCATCTGGATATAGACCTTGGTGTTTTCCATAACCCTATTGATATCATCGCCACGAGCCGACTGATAACCGGGAGCGGAGAGCCAGAAGGTGCATCCCGCCTCAGCTATGTACTTGAGCTCTGTCATCATATACTCATTCATAGAGATCATATATGTATTGAAGTAGCCCTGTCTTACAACATCAGCAAACTCTCTTTCGCGGCTTGCAAAGTCGGTACCGTAGTGAGTACAGTATTTCATAACGCTGTGGTAAATACCAAGCTCGAGCTTACCGTGATCGGTATACTGCTTAACGCTGTCACCCACTGTTACAGACTGTTTAGCCTCTTCACTATCTCTGAAATATGCAGAGGTTGTTTCGATAGTCCAGGGATAAGGCCAGTAAGAACTGCCATCATCACTCTCAACCTCTCCAACAGTTATACTACTCTCTTCATCAGCGATTTCGGAGGACTCCTCACTGCTAATATCGCTAACCTGAGTCGAAGAGCTCGAGGGCTTTTTGCCGGATGAACTGTTCTCTACAGGCTTCTTCTTACATCCGACTGCAAATGCGGAAAGCATCATAACAGCAAGAACAAGAGCCAAAATCTTCTTAAGCATTTTTCTTTACTCCTTTTATAAAAAACTGAACGTTAACAGACCTAAAAATACTTAGACCATTACTTGTTATCATATTACCACAAACGCCAAATTTTTTCAATAAAAATTAACCGCTTTTTGTTTTTTTGTAAAAATGTAACAAGATTAAAACTCTTTTTTTGAGAGTATGCACAAAAAATCATTTAAAGGTGGCGTGATTTGCTTTTGTATTCTTAAATTCTGAGGTTATTTCTCTGAGTCTATTGCTATACAAACGCCATTTTTCAGTTTCCTCAACTGCAACAAGCTGGTTGCCTGCCCAATCCTCAACAACGAGGTGATTGCGCAGACCCTTTTCAGCCTCTCTGAACTGGTAGTAGGTGTAAAGGAAAATTCCGCCTTGATATTTTTGCTCCTTAAGGTGCTGGTAGAAGAAATTGAGGTGTGCAAGGCAATAGCCCTCATCAGCTCTGGTGAGTCCGTTAAGACCACCCCAGAGGCTTGTTGTATACGAACAGGGGAAGAACCAAACATTTACATCATGGTCAAGCATCTCAAGCATTATCTTAGTGTGCTCCCTATAATAGCTTTGACCGTCAACGATATTAGGAGATACATTCTGCCATTCCTGATATTTTTTGCCATTTGAAGCGCCCGTTCTTACATCGACGCTATAGCTATCGTAAGCCATATCGGTTGTGTATTTAAGTGCAGCGGGGTTTACCTTTTTCATATCGGCCGCATCCATCTCTATCTGAAGCTGGTTGCCCTCGTAACCCGTAAATTCACCCGTTGCAAAAACGGTAAAATTACGTTTTCCGTATTTCTGGTAAAGCGCCTTGGTCATTTCAAGGTAATCGGCATTTGACTGGCCTCTCCAGATAGTTTCCTCGTGGTGAAAACCGCAGAAAAGCTCCCATCTTTTTGAATCAGCCTTTAACGCTGTCATATACGGATCAACATTTTTTGACATATAGCTGTCTATATCGGTTTTTTCACTGTTATAAAAGCTATAAAGGCTCATCCAGACAGAAATGCCGTAATGCTCACAAATATCCCAGAACGTATCATCGTTTATGTGCGTAGAAGGAACTATAACGGTATTAAAATATCCTGCCGCAAGAACGGCTTCAAACTCCTTATAGCGTTCTACTGCATTTTCAACAGTCGCCTTTTCATTCATAGATCTTGCCCAAGAGGGACTGAAATGGTAAACGCCGATGCTGAGGGCATCAGCAGGATCTACGCTAAGCACAACCGCCTGACCTCTGCTCGAGGTCTGTTCGCTACTTATCTCCTCAGAGCTTTCTCCCGGCCTGCCAACAGGGATCCTCGAAGAGCTTTCTTCTGAGGAAGTTTCTTCTTCTGAAGAGCTTTGCTCGCTACTTGCCTCACTGCTGCTCTCCTCTTCTTCAGAGGAAGCCTCGCTCGAGGTTTCAACCTCGGAGTAAGCCGCCTCTGACGATGCAAGCTCACTGCTCTCCTGCCCGTTCGGGCTACCGTTACAGGAACAAAGCAAAACTGCAAAAATCGAAACCGCCATAATGGCTGCAAGTAATTTTTTCATTTATATTATCCTCCAAATAAAACATACAAAAAATAACTGGAATGGCAAGACTCGCCACTCCAGTTAATTATAGCAAAATTATTTAATGAGGTCAACAGTAGTTTCTCTAAATCTCTGACAGGTCTTTTTAAGAGTTTCGGAATACTCAGGCCACTTTGCGCAGTGGGGACGTAATTTTTGTTTTCCGTCCTCGCCCTTTAAAACAAGGTGGTCACGAGCGCCGAATTCCTCTACGTTACCAAACTGATGATAGGTGTAGAGAGAAAGTCCTGCAGGGTGCTTGTACTTTAAGAGAAGGTCGCTGAAAAACTCAAGGTGAGCCTTGCAGAAGCCCTCGTTAACTCTGCCGCCGCCCCATCTGCCCGTGGTGTAAACGGTCGGGAAGAACCAGATATTTACCTCGTGGCCAACAACTCTTAAAAGAAGGTCGGCAAGCTTTTCGTAATAAGAAGGACCGTCAACAACACCAGGCACCTTCTGACCGACTCTCTCGGGGTAGCCGCCGTTGGAGTAGCCCTCACGAACATCAACGCTGTAGCTGTCGAAAGCAACGTCTGTTATATACTCAAGAGCCTCGGGGATGACCTTTTTCATATCCTTGCCGTCCATCTTAAGCTGCATAGCGTTGCCTTCGCTATCCATAAACTCACCTGTCGCAAAAACAGGGAAAACTCTCTTGTCATAATCGAGGCGGAAGCGCTTGGTCTGGGTTAAAAAGTCATCGTTGGACTGGCCGCGCCAGACAGGCTCGTCGATGTGAACACCCATAAAGCGATCCCAACGTTCAGGAATAGCTCTAAGTTTATTAAGAGCCTCGTCGTAGTCCTTGTTCCACTCCTCGTAGGTCTGCTTACTGCTGTCAAAATACTCGTAAACATTGAGCCATACGGTGCAATCGTACTCAGTAACGATCCTCCAGAACTCATCATCGTTTATGTACTCTTTTTCAACGGTGATGCAGTTGGTGTAGCCCGCCTTGATAACGTCCTCAAACTCCTCGTAGCGCTTTTCAATGCTGTCGCCGTAGTTTGTGGTCCAGCGGGGGTGGAAGTGGTAGAAGCCTACTGATAAGCTTCCCTTGGTTTTTTCAAAATTTGCCATATTTATCCTCTCCTTTTTTAAGGGAAATTTAGGGTCAAAATCAATAACGGGAGCGGCAAAAGAAGCGCTCCCGTTAACTATAGCACAATTATTTAACAATTTCAACCGTTGTTTCTCTGAATTTTTGACAAACTTTTTTAAGCGCATTTGAGTATTCAGGCCACTTTGCACAGTGGGGACGTAATTTTTGCTTTCCGTCCTCACCCTTAACAACAAGGTGATCTCTTGCGCCGAATTCCTCAACGTTTTTAAACTGATGATAGGTGTAAAGAACAAGGCCGCCGGGGTGATCGTACTTTAAAAGAAGGTCTGCAAAAAACTCAAGATGGCCCTTGCAAAAGCCCTCGTTTGCCTTGTTGCCACCCCATGTAGCGCAGGTGTAGGTTGTGGGGAAAAACCATACGTTTACCTCGTGGCCGACAATTCTTAAAAGAAGGTCGGTCATTTTTTCGTAGTAGCTTTTTCCATCTACAACTCCAGGAAGCTTTTTTACTACCCTCTCTATAAAACTGCCGTTGGGGTAGCCATCACGAACGTCAACGCTGTAGCTGTCAAAAGCAACGTCGGTTACGTACTCAAGCGCCTCGGGGATGACCTTTTTCATATTAGCTGCATCCATCTTAAGCTGCAGAGCGTTTCCCTCGCTATCCATAAACTCGCCCGTTGCAAAAACGGGAAAAACCCTCTTGCCGTAGTCTAAATAAAAACGCTTTGTTTGGGTCAAAAAGTCCTCATTAGACTGTCCGCGCCAAACAGGCTCGTCGATGTGAACGCCCATAAAGCGATCCCAGCGCTCCGAGTCTGCCATAAGCTTTTTAAAAGCGGTATCGTAGACCTCGTTCCACTCTTCGTAGGACTGCTTGCTGCTGTCAAAATAATCAAAAACGTTGATCCATACGGTGCAGTCGTTTTCTATAACTATTCTCCAAAACTCGTCGTCGTTGATATACTCCACCGAAACGAGAATGCAGTTGGTGTAGCCCTCCTTGACAACGTCCTCAAATTCCTCGTAGCGCTTCTCAATTTCCTCGCCGTAGTTTACTGTCCACCGGGGATGGAAGTGGTAAAAGCTAACCGATATGGGTGCCTTGGTCTTGTTAAAAGTTGCCATTTTGTCTTCTCCTTTTTTAAGGGAAACCTGGAGTTAGAAATTAAGTTTTGCCAGATTTGCTTTTATTGCTTTAAATTTAGAAACGGCGTTTTTCATACACTCGCTGTAGTTTTCCCAATTAGCTTCCTCGGGGAATAGCTTTTGGTTGCCGTTTTTGTCAAGGACCTTAAGGTGTGATACAAGGCCGAGTTCCTCGGGCTTGTTAGAATTGTTTTTATAGGTATAGGTGATGATACCGCCCTGATGCTTCTGGCGCATTAGAAGCTCGCAGAAAAAGTCAAGATGAGCGGCACAGTAGTCCTCGTCAACTTTTCCGCCTCTCCAAAGACCCGTAGTATAAGAACAGGGGAAGAACCAGACGTTAACATCGTGCCCAACTATTCTCACAAGAAGCTTTGTAAGCTCCTCGTAATAACTCTTTCCGTCAACAATCTCGGGGATTTTTTGGTGGTTTCTCTCGATAAAATCGCCGTTACCAAAGCCAAATCGAACGTCTACACTATAGCTGTCAAAGCCAACGTCGGTTACGTATTTAAGCGCCTCGGGGATGACCTTTTTCATTTTTGCGGCGTCCATTTTTATCTGCATAGCGTTGCCTTCGCTATCCATAAACTCACCCGTTGCAAAAACGGGGAATATTCTCTTGCCGTACTCTTCATAGAGGTTTTTGCACTCTGTTAAAAAATCCTCGTTTGACTGGCCACGCCAGACGGGCTCGTCAAAGTGAAAGCCCATAAAGCGCTCCCAGCGCTCAGGGTTTGAGCGCAGGATGTTAAGAGCCTCGTCAAACTCGCGGCTCCACTCTTTGTATTCCTCTTTACTGCTGTCAAAATAATCGTAGATATTGAGCCAGACAGTACAGTCGTTTTCAAAAATTATTCTCCAAAATTCGTCGTCGTTGAGATAGCTTTTCTCAACAATGATGCAGTTGGTATAGCCCGCCTTGACAACGTCCTCAAACTCTTCATAGCGTTTTTCGATTTCTTCGCCGTAATGCACGGTCCAGCGGGGGTGGAAGTGGTAAAAGCCAAGGCCGATAGCCTCGGTGGGATTTACATTTGCTGCCATAGTTTTATCTCCTTTAGTCTATAACAAGATCTCCGAAATACTGCGGGCGGTGAAACTGCGGAATGACCGCAACCGAGCGGCACCACATTCCGTAATGCTCGAACTTAGTTTCGTCGCCGCACTTAAAGAAATTGCCCTTAAATTTAAAACCTCTTTTGATTTCTACATTAAACATTTTCTTGATATCCTCGACGGTGAGGTGAACCTCAGCGCACCAATGATCCTCAAAGACCTCGCCGTGAAACTCGGGGATATGGCCCAAGATCGTATCAGCAGAAACTCGATTTTCAACATCGTTATTTCCGAGCGCCATAAGAGCGGCTCCTGCCGAGTTCATTTCGCAGTTTACGTATATATCGGGGGTGTCAAGGTTAAACGCCGCGAAAAACTCAAGACAACTGTCCTTATAAACATCCTCGCCGAACTTTGTGCATCTTGTTTCGGGGTCTGTTTCATAGCAGGTGAGCTTAGCAACAAGTTCCTTACCCTCAACAAAAACGAGCTGAGCAAAGGTCTTAGGCTTATAGTCATATCTCCAGCAAAAAATATCTATTGGGGCCTTTTCTATATCGTCCCAGTTGAAATTATCCTTTACTGTTTTGATGGTATAGCTTCTCTGTTCTCTGACAAACATAGAGTCTCTCCTTTTAGCACAATAGTATACTTCTCACAACTTGTAGAATACCTTAAAAAAGGCCTAATGTCAACAGTTTTAGAGCAAAAAAACAAAGCCGAGAATGACATTTTTTTATCATTCTCGGCTCCTTTTTTAAAGATTAGTTGCACTCAGCAACAAGGGGACCTGCCAGCTCCTCTAAGAAGAAGAGTTTTCCGGGGAGGGTAGGCATAAATGTGGAGGTGATCCACATATCAGGACCGTAACGCAGAGTCATCCAGAAGCTCATACCCTGCCACTGCATTCCGCGGCCAAGAGTTCCGTCGCAGCCGCCGATAGCATAGTCAGCCTGCAGGAAGAGGCCTGGGCCTATTGTGTTAGCTCTGCAGGGAACTAAAGTTGTTCTCGACTTAAAGGATGTGAGAGCGTTCTGCTCAACGGTGAGGGGGTGGATCTTAGCTGCAATTCTGTAAGGCTGCGCTTTCCACTCCTCAACGCTGTTGTAATCAGCAGCAAAGTGGGGCTCCCAGAATGCGATGTGGCACATTCTGCCGATACCGTAAACAAGAACGAGTTTTGCACCCTTTGCCTTAAGAGCAGCAATCTTCTCGGGATATGTAGGAAGATTTTCCTTGGTTGCAAAGTTTCTCTGATTTACGGGAACGGTAAGCTCACCGAGGGGATTGTAAAGAGCGTTCTCCATTGCATACTGGAAGGAAGCGGGGTTATCGGAAGAGAGGGTGTTACCCTCGCTGTCTGCCCACTCGTCCATATTAAAGCAGTGAACGTGGTCGCACTTGCAGTTCCACATCTTTAAGAAGTAAACTGCCCACTTGTACATACCCATAGGACCTACGGGGAGAATGAAAGCGATCTCTTCGCCTGCATCTCTTGCCTTTTTGATCTGCCAAGCAATTTCGTGACCCATATAGGTGTCAAAATCTGCAAGGCTGTCGCACTTAACGGGGTTAAAGTCCTTGTTCCAGAAATCCTGGCGGTCAAGAACCTCTTCGGGCTTGTGCTGCATGCAGGCATCGATCTTCTCCATATCCCATCCTGCAGGATAGAAGCCTTCAAGAAGCGAGCCTTTTACTGTACTTGAAAAATCCATAATAGAACCTCCTGTTTATTTAAAAATAATAGAAAACTTTTTAGGGGAGCATACGCTTTGTTGTTCCCTTAAGGTAGACCTGACACTGACGGAAGCCCTCAGCATAGTCGGCGCCGCACTGATAACCGCGGTAACGCGAGCAGGTCTTTACCATATCGGCAAAATCAATTCCGTCGTGCTCTCTCATCCAGACAAGCTGACTTTCGTGGCACTCGAGCATCTCGATCTTGAGATCGATTTCGTCAGAAACGTCAACAAACTCGGTGGGGTTAAAGTTAACTCCTGCAAGGGTGTCCATATAATAAATGGGAACTAATTTTGCGGGCTCGCCGTCGGGGCTACTGTAAACGTGGGGATAGTCGGTGTAGTTGGGAAGTGTTGCAGTAAAGCTTGCGTCAAAAACGAGACGGGAAACTGCAGTATGGTCGGGCATATAGTCGTCGGGGTCGTGGGTGATAATAACGTCGGGGTTGGCATAGCGGATAACGTCAACGATCTTATCTCTTGCCTCTTTGTTGTTATCATATATCTGCAGGTCGTCAAAACCGCCCCAGATAACCTCAATTCCCGCCATTGAGCCTGCTTTTTTTGCCTCGTTTGCACGCATAACTCTAAGCTCGTCGGGAGGAATGATTACGTGGCCAAGGTCGCCGCTGGACGCGTGGCAAACGATAACCTTATCGCCTCTTTTAACGCATTTTGCAAGGGTTCCTGCACAGGCAATTTCAACATCGTCGGGATGACAGCCGATTGCTAAAATATTCATAAATTCTTACTCCTTACTTAGTCAACGTTAACACAAACGCCCTTATCAGAGGACTCGTAAGCAGCGCGAACGACCTTCTGAATATGAACAGCGTCAGACATGGGAATTTCGATGGGAGCATCTGTTAAGATGGAGTTAGAGAAGGACTCGATCTCCTTGGTATACATATTGCCGAACTCGACCGAGATCTCCATGGGAGCAACCTCGTTTCTGTTCTGGTCGGCATCATAACCGCCTGCCTCAGAAACAACGACCTCGATCTTTCCGCCCTCTACCTGACCGATAGTTCCCTCAGCGATAATGCTTCCGCGGGTGCCGTAGAATTCCATTCTGCACTTTGCGGCGGCATCGGGAATATTGAAGTTGCTGTCAACATAGCCTGTTACGCCGTTGTCAAGCTTAATGAGAACGTTGGAAGAGTCGTCAACGTCATAACCAAAGGTCTTGGTGTCGTTAAAAGCAACAGTCTTAACGGTTTTTCCGCCTGTTATATACTCAATAAGGTCGATGCAGTGAACGCCCATATCAATAAGCGCACCGCCGCCCGAAAGAGCTTTTTTCTGGCGCCAAGCGCCCTCCATCTCGGGATACCAGCAGGTAAGCTGAGCTCTTGCCGAAACGACCTGTCCGAGAGCGCCCTCAGCAATAAGGTCGTGCATCTTTTTGTGGTATGCGTGGTAGCGCATCATAAAGCCTGTTCCTGTTTTAACGCCGTACTCGTCGCAGATAGCCTGAATTTCCTCAGCCTCCTCAACAGTCATAGCGATGGGCTTTTCACAAAGAATGTGCTTGCCGGCCTTTGCAGCGGCGATGACCTGATCCTTGTGGTAGGTTACAGGAGAAGCGATGTAGACCGCCTCGACCTCCTCGTTTGCGATAAGCTCAAAAGCGTCGGTATAGGCGTATTTTGCGTTGTACTTCGCTCTGATCTTCTCAGCGAGCTCGGTGTTAACTTCCATAACCGCAACAAGCTCTGCATTGTTTGCAAGCATCATTCCGGGGATGGTTCTTCTGTCGGCAATGCCGCCTGCGCCTATAACGCCCCATTTTACTTTTTTCATTTTGGACACTCCTTTTTGTGTATTTTAGTCTATCGTATTTCTTTTTTCAAACATTACCGAGCCAAAGGTCCTGCCCTCATAGCCGTGCTCCGCGCACCATTTTGCCGCTGTTAGCACAATTTCCTCAAACTCGGGAATGTAATTATCATAGTCGGGATAGAAATATTCCTCGTGTATCATAAGCTCCATAAAACCCGAACGAGTTTTATTCTCGTAAATCTCGTCAAGCAGAGGAACAATTTCTTCTAATTTAAAGCAGTTAAGCACAAGGTCGATCCTGCCGCAGATAAAGTTTTCCTCGTTATCTCTCCAGAAATCTCTGTTAGTAAGGTAACTTACAAGTTCGGGAGGATAGTGATAAGAAACGAGTGTCGAGCCGTCGGGATTAAACTCAAAGTAGCCTGCGAAGCCCTTTATTCCCTGACTGCGAAGCTCACGCATTCCCTCTAAGGTACATTCGCCCCAATGAACAGTTGTTACATCAGAGAGAGTTTCTCTGCCTGCAAAGCGGATTATCTCATTTTGCACCTTTTCGCAGATGGGTCCGATCTCCTCGCGTGTGGTGTTCTTGTAGGGCATATCGGGGTGATTTTTCTGAGCGTGGAAGGAAAGGCGGAGCCAATCTGAGTTAGCTATCCACTCGTCCCTGAACTTGTCGGTCATCATCGAGAGATTGAAATAACCTCTATCCTCTTTAAAGTCGTCCATCTCGTCAAACTCGTAAAAGAGGTTTAAATGAAGCTTCATTCCATAAAGGTCGTGAGCCTTTTTATAGACCGCAAGGTAAGGGTTTTCAAATATCGACTTATAAACGTCTTTATTATTGTTTATATCCCAAAGGAAAATGATGTTATCGTCAACCGAAAGGCGCCAGCCGCCGACTGCGTCGTCAAGCTTTAAAACCGCAACCTTGGCGCTTCCGCCCTTTTTGCTCTCGGCAACAAGGGTGTTATACCAGCCGCCTATCTTGACCTCAGCCTCAAAGGCGCCGTTTTTGTATTCGGCCGCGGTGCCGTTTACAAAAACCTCGTCGTCAGCATCTCCCGCTACCTTTGCAGTTATGTAAAGAGCGCCATCTACTATTTTGCCGTCATTTTCATTTACACAGTCGCCGTCAATGGGGAAAATAAAGTTTATTTTCTCGCCGTTTTTAAAATAATCTCTCATAAAAGGACCTCTTTTTTCTTAAAAAATCTCACCGTCAAAATTTATATCGAAGATGCACTCGCAAAGATTTTGCGCCATGCCCTCGATCATCATACTATCGCTGATCTCAGCGGTTTTGAACTCAATCCCGTCAGAAAGCGCCGAAAATATCCTGCGCCTTGCCTCGTCTATCGCAACGTCAAGCACAGCGGTACATCCTTGGTACTGCCCTGCGTTTATAATAACTGCATCGGGATTTAGCACGTTTACTGCATTTGCCATTCCGATGCCGAGGTACTCGCCCGCTCGGTTAAGAAGCGCAACAGCGGTCTTTTCGCCGCTCTCATAGCCCTTTATAACATCGTCAATACTCTTGCCCTTGCCCGATTTTTTGTACTGCTCGCCTGCTCTCTCAAGCGAGCACATAATTTCAAGACAGCCTCGGTTTCCGCAGAAGCACTCGTCCCCATCCTTTTCGACGGTGGTGTGCCCTATCTCGCCGATAACGCTGCGGTTTAAGTGTCCCTCATAAAAGTGGACTGCGCCAACACCGTCAACAAGGTCAACAAAAAGCATACTTCTGATATTTTCGCCCGAAACAAACTCGTTGCAGTAATGCGCGCGAGCAACCGACGAGTCGGTTACAAAAACGGGTTTATTAAATTCCTTTTCAAGCTCACCCTTAAGGTCGGTCTTGTCCCACCTCATTTTACTGGAGACCGCCAGCGTTCCGTCCGACAAAACGAGGGCGGAAACGGCGATTCCTATGCCGAGGAGCTTAGAGGGGTCAACCTCTGCGATAAGGGCGGAAATACCGCTTTTTATTTTAAGAAGAGCCTCTTTTGCGCTTTGCTCTGAAAAATCAAAATCTTTGGTCTGAAGAATTTTACCGTCAAGGTCGGTAAGCGACACCGAGATCCTGCTCTGCGAAATCGAAACGCAGATAAGGTTATGCTCAGAGGGGCAGAACTTCAAAAGCACGGCCTTTCTGCCTATTCTCTCAGCGTTTTCAAAGCCTGTTTCAACAACAAGGCCTTTTTCTATTAGAAAGGAAACGATATTTGTAATAGAGGCGAGCGATAGCCCCGTCTGCTCAGCGACGGCGGGTCTTACGATATAAGGGTTTTTGCGGATGCAACTTAAAACTTTAAGGCGATTTAGTTTCTGCATAAGATGCACGTTGCCTACCTGACCGTTCACGCCGCTGCCCCCTTACAATTTATTTATCCTTTAAATTATTTTAAAACAAAATATCAATCATTGCAAATTATTATATCATAGCTTTTTTTGAAGGTCAATGGGCAAAGCATTCTTTTTTATCCTTTATTTTCCTCTTTTTGATTGACTTATCTTTATACGCTATGATATAATTTTAGTGTGGAAATTTGCGCCCTGCGCTTTTCCTTACAGTACATCAGAACCATCAGTCCCACACAAATGTATGAGGTGATTTTAAAATGGCAAATTTAAAGACTATTAACCACGATGTTGACGTTTGCGTTGTCGGCGGAGGACTTGCGGGTCTTTGCGCTGCAGTTTCTGCAGCCCGTCACGGAGCAAAGGTTGCTATCATGCAGGACCGCCCCATGTTCGGTGGTAATACTTCCAGCGAAATTCGTATGTGGGTTTGCGGTGCAAGAGGAGAAAACAACCGCGAGACCGGCATTATGGAAGAAATGGCTATGGATAACTTCTACCGCAATCCCGAAAAGAATTACAGCATTTGGGATTCGGTTATGTTTGAAAAGGTTTATCTTGAGAAAAATATAACTATGCTCTTAAACTGCAGCTGCCTTGACGCTGAGATGGAAAATGACACCATCGTTTCGATAAAGGGTTGGCAGACAACCACACAGCAGTTTCACACAGTTACCGCTAAGATCTTTATAGACTGCTCGGGCGACAGCATTTTAGCGCCCCTTACAAACGCCGAGTTCAGACACGGCAGAGAGGCGAGAAGCGAATATAACGAGAGCATTGCTCCCGAGGTGTCTGACAGTCACACAATGGGTATGAGCTGTCTTATACAGGCAAGAGAAACCGACGAGCCTTCATATTTCATTCCTCCCGTTTGGGCCGAGAAATACGAGCACGCAAAGATGTACCGCCGCGCCCATCTTGACGAGGCGGGCGAAAACTTCTGGTACTTAGAGCTCGGCGGAATGGGCAACACCATTGACGACACAGAGGAGCTTAGAAACGAGCTTTTAGCCGTTGCCTATGGAATGTGGGATTACTGCAAAAACGACCCTGTTGTTGCAGAGGAAAACCGCAACTGGCATCTTGACTGGCTTGGTATGCTGCCCGGAAAGCGCGAGAGCCGCAGATACATCGGTGACCACGTTATGAACCAGAACGACGTTCGAGACGAGGGAAGATTCGAGGACATCATCGCTTACGGCGGCTGGCCTATGGACGACCATCACCCCGCCGCATTCCGCACATCTGAGCCTCCGACAATTTTCCACCCCGCTCCCTCCCCCTTTGGCATTCCTTACCGCTCCATCTATTCCAAGAACATAAACAACCTTATGTTCGCAGGAAGAAACATCAGCGTTACACACTCAGCACTTAGCTCCACAAGAGTTATGGCTACCTGCGGAATTTTAGGTCAGGCAGCGGGAACTGCCGCCGCAATGGCAGTAGAAAAGGGCATTTCCCCCAGAGATATCTACACTAAGGGATATATTAGCGAGCTTAAGGAAAGCCTTATGTATGACGACTGCTATCTTCCCTTTAACACAAGAACCGTCTCAGAGCTTACTAAGAGCGCAGAGCTTGTCTGTGCAGGCGCTGACGGCGAAAACCTTAGAAACGGCAACGACCGCCCGATAGGCGAGAGCGACAACGGATACTATGCCGCCAAGGGCGAGAGCATTGAGTACAAATTCAGCGCTCCCACAAAAATAAGCGAGGTCAGAGTTGTTTTTGACAGCGACTTAAACCGCGCAACTCTCCCCGAGGCAGAGCACAAGCTTAAGCGTGACATGATAAACAACCGCCCGCTTAGCTTTGTTCCCTCTTATGTTCCCAAGACAATGACAAAGGCCTACAAGATCGAGGCCGTTCTCAAAGACGGCAGCGTTGTTGTGATTGCAGAAGCTGACAACAACTACCAGCGCCTTTGCAAGCACAGCGCAGACCTTGAGGCTGTTGCAGTTCGCCTTACCCCGATGGAGACATGGGGCAATGACAAATGCCACGTTTTTGCATTTGACGTAAAATAAACAAGCTGCGGCGGCACTTTTGTGCCGCCGCAAAAGCACAAAAAGGAGCAGATCTATGTTTTCTTTAAAAAGCAAATCTTTTCTGTCAGAAAACGCCATAAAAATAGCATTAAGCGCCTCTGCGCTTGTCTGCTTTGCAGTCTTTTTCCTCATAGGGCCGTTTGAAATGCTCTCTCAAAGAGCCACTGCAGACGCTATTTTTATTCTTGTAACCTCTCTTTTGATAATGCTTTTCTGCTCGCTTTTCTTTATGTTCAGATTTGAGGTCAGAAACGACCTTATGTTTGCCTCTTTTTTGGTTGTTGCTGCGGCGGCTCTGGCTTTGAGGTTTTATGTTTTTGATGCAATTTCGACCGACTATACAAACTTTTTAAGCCGCTGGGTCGCAGAAATGCGGCTTCTGCCCGGCGTTGAGCCGATAACCACCCCGATAGGCGACTACAATATGCCCTATCTTTACTATCTTTTTTTTATTTCCCGCACAAATCTTTACGACCTTTATATGATAAAGATCTTATCGGTCGTTTTTGATTTTGTTCTGGCCCTCGGCGCAGTAAAGCTCATCAATCTTTTTACAAAAAATGAGTTTGCTCACCTTTTAGCATTTTTCGGAGCACTGTTTGCCCCCACCCTCTTTTTAAACTCGGCTTACTGGGCACAGTGTGACGGTATTTATACCGCTCTTTCGGTATGGGCGCTCTATTTTGCACTTTCCAAAAGGCCCAAGACATCCATTGTATTTTTTGCGCTTGCCTTTTCCTTTAAGATGCAGGCAATTTTCGTTCTCCCCGTTATCATATTCCTTGTTTTAAAACATAAAATATCCTTAAAACATTTGGTGTGGTTCCCCGTAACCTTTTTTGCAAGTCTGCTGCCCTCTCTCTTATGCGGCAGAAGCCTTTACGACACATTTTCTATCTACATCGACCAGACCTCAAGCTACCCCGAGCTTACCTTAAACTGCCCGAGCTTTTGGGCGCTTTTCTCGAAATATGACTTTGAGATATTCGGAACAGCGGCTCTGTTTTTGGCGGGCGCGGTATGCTTTATATTCATTGTTTTTGTCATAGGCTACAAGGACCGACTCAGCGGCACCCTTTTATTTGATGCGGCATTTATACTCGTTCTTTTGATGCCCTTCTTTTTACCGAGAATGCACGAGAGGTATTTCTATCTTGCAGAAGCCCTCTCTATCATATATGTTTTGATACACAAAAAGCGACTTTTCGTTTCCCCTTTCGTTTTATTTACAGGCTACTGCGTTTACAGCGCATTTATATTCGGGAAAGAAATTATCGCACTTGAAACACTTGCCGTTGTAAACGCGGCGGTCATCATCTATGCTATCAAGAAATTTGCTGACGATCTTGCTGTCACCTCGGCAGTAAGCGGCGAAAAAAAGGAGTGCTGTTAGATGCTTTTTTCGGATATACACGATTTTTACCGTAAGATAAAGGGCAAAAAGGTTGCCTTTATCGGTATAGGAGTCAGCCACAGCGAGCTTATCAGAAAGGCGGCATCCTGCGGCGCACTCGTAACCCTTTGCGACAAGAGAAGCGAGGATAATATCCCAGAAGCTAATGAGCTTCGTGAGATGGGAGTTATGCTCTCGCTGGGCGAGGAATACCTTAACAACATTGATGCCGATATAGTTTTCCGCACCCCCGGAATGTACTTTGAACATCCCGCTTTAAGAAAGCTGCGTCAGGCAGGCGTTTGCATAACAAGCGAGATGGAGCTTTTCTTTGAGCTTTGCCCCTGCAAGATATATGCCATAACAGGAAGCGACGGCAAGACCACCACCTCAAATCTTATCGCCCGTATGCTTACAGAATCGGGCAAGAAAGTTCATCTCGGCGGTAATCTTGGAAGGGCCTTATTGCCCATCTGCGACCAGATCTCTCCAGACGACTGTGCCGTTGTAGAACTTTCGAGCTTTCAGCTTATCTCAATGCGCCAGAGCCCCGATGTTGCGGTCATCACAAACGTTGCTCCCAACCACCTTGACGTTCACAAGGATATGCAGGAATATATCGACGCCAAGCGCAACATTTTTATGCATCAGAACGGCTTTTCGCGCCTTATCCTAAACCGCGACAATGACATTACACGCGCGATGGAACAAGATGCGCGTGGTGCAGTTGAGTGGTTTTCCTACTCGCGCGGACAGGATTTTCTCTCGGCGCTTTATTTAAACGGAGCTTTCTTAGACGGCGAGGGCAATATTATGCTCAAGGACCGCGAGGGCATCCACAAGATCATGCACAAGAGCCTTATCAAACTGCCGGGCGAGCACAATGTTGAAAATTATCTTACCGCCATATCTACCGTCAGCGGCGAGGTCGGTGCTGACGTTGTGAGAAAGGTTGCTGCCGAGTTTGGCGGCGTTGAGCACCGAATCGAGCTTGTAAGAGAAGTCGACGGTGCCCGCTATTACAACGATTCTATCGCATCAAGCCCCACAAGAACCATTGCGGGCCTTAAGGCCTTTAAAGACAAGGTTATTCTTATTGCAGGCGGATATGACAAGAATATCCCCTATGCTCCGCTCGCGCCTTATATAAAGGAAAACGTAAAGCTCCTTATCACCATGGGAACTACCGCTCCTAAAATTGAAGCGGCACTAAGCGAGGATAGCTCTCCCCTGCCCGTTCCCGAAACTGTAAGGGTTAATGACATGGCAGAGGCAGTATCTCTTGCACACGAGAGAGCCGCTGAGGGCGACATTGTTTTAATGAGCCCCGCTTCCGCAAGCTTCGATAAATATAGAAACTTCGAGGAACGTGGAAGGCATTTTAAAGAGCTTGTAAACTCTCTTTAAGGAAGGATAAAAATGCAGGTTACTGAAATTTTAGAAAAACTTTGTACCCTTAATTTAATAGCATCAAACGAAGCCTCACTTTTTAGTGAGGCTTGCTCCCTTTTTGGAGATAAAGCTAAAATAAAACGCGACAAAATCGGCAACATCTATATTAAAATCGGCGCTGAAAACGCTGAAAATAAGCTTTTAATTGACGCCCATTGCGATCAGATCGGTTTTGTTGTTACTGATTTTTATGATAACGGCTTTTTAAAGGTAGCCGCAGTCGGCGGTGTTGATGCGCGTGCCGCTTTCGGCAGCCGCGTTTTAGTATACAGCAAAGAAACCTTTGAGGGAGTTTTTGCCACCGTTCCTCCCCACCTTCAGAAAGGCGGCGACAGCGACAAGTTCCCCGCCATAGACGAGCTTGCCATTGATATTGGGCTTTCAAAAAGCGAAGCGGAGGCTCTGATTTCCCGCGGAGATCTTGTTTTGCTCAAAAGTGAATTTACTCGACTCTCTGAAAACAAGGTCTGCTCGGCCGCCCTTGACAACAAAGCGGGCGTTGCGGCGCTGATTGCGCTTGGCTTAAAGCTTGCCCAAACCGACCTTAAAAACACCTGTGTTACGCTTCTTTTAAGCACGCAGGAGGAGCTTGGTCTACGCGGTGCTTTTGCGGCAGAATTTGACGCCGACGAGGTCATTGTTATTGACACAAGCTTTGGCTCCTACCCCGGCGCTCCCAGCGAAAAGACAGGTAAGCTCGGCGGCGGTGTAATGCTGGGGCACAGTCCCATTCTCTCCCGCTCCCTTACTGCAAAAATAGAGAACGTTGCCAACGAAAAAGGCATCTTAATTCAGCACGAGATACTTTCTGAGAGCACGGGAACTAATGCCGACCGCCTTACTTTAAGGGCAGGCGGTGTAGACTGCGCGCTTATTTCTCTGCCGATCTTAAATATGCACTCGGCATCCGAGATCCTTGACCTTCGCGACCTAAACTCGCTTATAGACCTGCTCGAAACTTACGTAAGGGAGGCTGACGAGAAATGATTAAACTACTTAAAAAGCTCTGCACTCCCATAGGCGTTTCGGGTGATGAGGGGGCGGTGCGCGCCGTTATTGAAAATGAGATAAGGCCTTACTGTGATAAACTCTATACCGACAAAGCGGGCAATCTTATTGCCGAGAAAAAAGGCAAAAAAGAGCCAAAAGGCAAGATTATGCTTGCCGCGCACATGGACGAAGTCGGCTTTATAATAACAAGCATTACTGATAGTGGACTTTTGCGCTTTAACTGCATCGGCGGCATTGACGCAAGGCAGCTTATCGGCAAAAGGGTTGCAATTTGCACTAAAAATGGACTTGTAGACGGCGTTATCGGCGCAGTCGCACCCCATCTGCTTTCAAAAGATAGCGCCTCTAAGGTTTTAAAGGACGACGAGCTTTATATAAACATCGGTGCTGACAGCAAGGACGAGGCTCTCTCATTAGTTTCGCTGGGCGACACAGGCACTTTAGTCGGCGATTTCACCGTTATGGCGGGCGGCAAAATTTTGGCCCGCGCTCTTGATGACAGAGCAGGCTGTGCCGTTTTAATTAAGCTTTTAAAGAGCGAGAGCGAATATTCCTTTACCGCCGTTTTCACGGTTCAAGAGGAGATAGGTTGCCGAGGCGCTCTTATTGCAGCAAGCGCCGTAAAGCCCGATTTTGCAGTCGTTCTTGACTCTACAACTGCCTGCGATCTAAATGACATTCCCGACGACAAGACGGTTTGCGCACTCGGCTGCGGCGGCGTTGTTTCGTTTATGGACAGAGGCTGTGCCTATGACAGAGAGCTTTTCTCACTGGTTATGCAAACTGCTGAGGATGAGAAAATTCCCGCCCAGGTAAAGCGTGCTGTCGCGGGTGCTAACGACAGCGCATCCATTCACAAAATTGCGGGCGGCGTTAAGACCACCGCCATTTCCCTGCCCTGCCGCTATCTGCACTCGCCAAACTGCGTTATTGACTCAAAGGACCTTGATAGCGTTTACAAGCTTGTTTCGGCTATCCTGCCCCGTATCTCAGCGCTATGATAACAGA
This sequence comes from Oscillospiraceae bacterium, assembly GCA_017461245.1. Taxonomy (GTDB): domain Bacteria; phylum Bacillota; class Clostridia; order Oscillospirales; family Ruminococcaceae; genus SIG578. The sequence continues at coordinate 16,468 of JAFTYW010000033.1, read as the reverse complement.
AATTTCTTTAGATAGGCTTTCTGAAATTTTAGATGGCAAAAAACAAAGATCCTCTGTTTTGCTTGCCCGCCTTGTTTCAAATGCGCGCTGTTTCTTACTGCATAAGCTTTGCACGCTTTACGAAATACAGCGCAAAAACAAAACGATAGGTCTGCTCTGCAGCTACAGCGGAAATCTGACAGCGCACTTCTGGGAGAAACCCGATTTAAACGAGCTTATCAGCTTTATAAATTTTGAGGGCAGCGCGGCAAGGTTTTTGGAGGCTGACAGAAGAATAATAGACCGCATTTTAAAAAAGCACGGCGGCGAGGCGGCTTTCGGTGCAGCTTTTGTTTTGAGAAGGGCACCTAAAACGCCGCAATCTGACTGCGAAATCAAAGAGGAGCGCGACGCGCGTACATTTTTTGATGTACTAAAAAGCGCCAATTCGTCCTACAAGGACACGGCGTTTGAGAGCTATTACTGCGACTATTTTTACAGAAAAACTCCCCCTGCCCGCCTTTTTACTGCGAGCTTTGGCGGCAAAAAGGTCGGCACGGCGGCAGTTTTGCACTTTTTTGAGGAAAATGCCATTATATCCGATGTTGCAGTGCATCCCGATTTCAGAAGACTGCGCCTTGGCTGGCGGTTGATCTTTGAGGTCTGTAAGGCTCTGCAGAGTGAGGGCTACACCCCCTGCCTCTTGTGCACCTCGCCGTCCGCTGCAAAACTATATAAAAAAATCGGCTTTTCTAAAGAAAGCCGTTTCGGTTTACTACTATTAAAGGAAGATGCTTAAAATGGACTGGAAAGATTACTACAAAATTGACCCTCGCCTCTACTCTCTTTGCGAGGAAACTTTAAAGGACTGCAAGCCGCTTTTTGAAAAGGCTGAAGAGATTTTGCGCCATAATCAAACAAAGGTTATGCACGCCTTTACCTCTGTCGGCGTTTCGGCGGCGCACCTTATCGGCACTACAGGCTACGGCTATGATGACAGCGGCAGAAACGCCCTTGACAGCGTTTTCGCCCGAATTGTCGGCGCTGAGGACGCCCTTGTGCGCTTTAACTTTATGTCGGGTACTCACACCATCTCGACCGCCCTTTCAGCGCTACTGCGCCCTAATGACAAAATGGTGTCTATAACGGGAACGCCCTACGACACCCTGCACGCCGTAATCGGCATCGGCGGCAAAAAGGGCGACGGCTCGCTTATAGATTTCGGCATTGATTACAGCGAGGTCGAGCTAAAAGAGGACGGAATGTACGACTTGGAGGCCATCAAAAAGGCTTGCTCACAAGACATAAAAATGGCTTATATCCAGCGTTCGAGAGGCTACAGCCTGCGGCCCTCCTTTACGAGCGAGCAGACAAAAGAAATGATAGACGCCATTCGCTCTGTAAACCGTGATGCATACATAGTTGTTGACAACTGCTACTGCGAGTTTGTTGACACCACAGAGCCCACCGACTACGGCGCTGACCTTATCATAGGCTCACTTATCAAAAACGCGGGTGGCGGAATTGCCAGAACGGGCGGTTACGTTGCGGGCAAAAAGGAACTTGTCGAAAAGTGTGCTGACAGGCTGGCTTACGTCGGCGTCGGCAAGGAGCTCGGCTGCACCCTTGATATGAACAGAGAGCTGTTTTTGGGCCTGTTCCTCGCTCCGCAGACGGTTTGCAACGCCGTTAAGACTGCGATTTTTGCTTCCTCTTTCTTTACAAAATTAGGTTTTGAAACCGCTCCCACCCCCGAGGAAAAGAGAGCAGACATTGTTCAGCTCCTGCTGCTTGAAAATAGAGAGAGGCTTTGCTCCTTCTGCCGCGGAATACAGAGCGGCGCTCCTATTGACTCGTTCGTAACCCCTGAGCCTTGGGCTATGCCCGGCTACGACAGCGAGGTCATTATGGCAGCAGGAACATTCACAATGGGCGCCTCGGTTGAAATGTCGGCAGACGCACCCTTGCGCGAGCCTTACGCCGCCTGGATGCAGGGCGCACTCACCTTCGACAGCGGAATGATCGGTGTTCTGCTTGCGGCGCAAAAAATGCTCGAAAATGGCGAAATCAAGCTTTGATTGGTGATAAAATGAGTAAAAATCTTAAAGGAAATCTAATGCTCGTCCTTGCGGCATTTTTCTGGGGAATCTCCTTTGTTATGCAGGACAAGGCGGTAACCTATCTTTCCCCCTTTGCCATAAACGGAATCCGTTCTATCATAGGAACTCTTTCGCTCATGCCCCTTATTTTACTTAAAAGCCGCAAGAGCGGCATTCCTGTTTTAGAGGGCACAAAAGAAAAGCGAAAGGCGCTCTTAATAAGCGGCGTTTTGTGCGGCGTTTTTCTATGCATTGCAACAAACTTTCAGCAATTTGGCATTGCCCTTTACCCCGAGGATGCCGCCGCATCGGGCAGATCGGGCTTTATAACGGCGCTTTACGTTGTTTTGGTTCCGTTGTTTTCTCTATTTAGCAAAAAGAAGCCGCCGGTTACGGTCTGGCTCGGTGTTATCTTTGCAACCGTCGGTATGTGCCTTTTGTGCCTCGGCGGCGGTGAGAGAGGAATTTACAGCGGCGACCTTATTGTTCTCTGCTGCGCCTTTGCATTTACATTGCAGATACTCTGCATTGACAAATACTCCGACACGGTTGACGGAGTTAAGCTATCAGCGCTTCAGTTTTTAGTTTGCGGCATCCTTTCGCTTGTGCTTATGTTTATATTCGACACCCCCACCATCCAAAATGTTATTGCTGCCGCTCCCTACATACTTTATCTCGGCATAATGTCCTGCGGCGTAGCCTATACGCTACAGATAATCGGTCAGCAATACTCAAAAAATCCAACAGTTGCATCAATTTTAATGAGCTTGGAATCGGTTTTTGCGGCGCTTGCAGGCGCCCTGCTTATCGGCGAGAGCTTTACCTTAAGAGAGACCTTTGGCTGCATTATAATGTTTGCAGCGATAGTTTTATCTCAACTACCTGCTCCAAAATCACATAAAAAAGCATAAAAAATAAGGCTCCCTCGTCAGAGGGAGCCTTATTTGTTTTAAAATAGGTTCCAGGGAATATCAACGGTTTTTTTGCCGCTCATAAGCTCGTTTACGTGAGCAAAAAGCGGAACGCTTTCAAAGTCAAACTCGCCGTTTTTGGCTTTGAGCTCAAGCGCTTCTGACAGCGCCTTTACTGCGCTGACCGACTCCAAGGTCATTCCCCTTAACTTTTCGAGCGCCTTATCTACTGTATAACCTCTGCCGAGCAGAACACCTATCTCGCGGTTTCGTCCGCTCTCGATGGTGATATACAGGTCAGCCACGCCGTAAACAATGTTCTCCTCAGGGTTTCCGCCAAAGCATTTTATAATAAGCTCCATCTCTCTTATGCTCTGGGCAAAAAGGCCCGACTGGCTGTTAAAATGCGGGCGGCAGCCAAGCCCGTCCTTAGACTCGGAAACGCCGACAGCCATAGAGACTGCAAGGGCGTAAATATTCTTTATCGCCGCCGCAATTTCAAAGCCGACAACGTCGGTGGTGGTGTTGATATGGTAATAAGGTGTTGTGAGCATATCGAAGATCTTTTTAAGCAGAGCCTCGTCGTAGCCGCAGATGCCGACAAAGGTGTCGTGCCTATCGGCAAGCTCGTAGCTGATGCAAGGGCCGCCTATCGCAAAAAACGGAACTCTTTTTTCGCATTTTTCCTCAAAATAATCAACAAAAGAACTTATCTCACCGTTTCCACGGCTGTAAATTCCTTTTGTTACAATGAGAACGGGGGTGCCGCTCTCAACATGAGGCAACATTTCGTCTGCAAACCAATCAACGCCGAAGCTGCTTATTCCCGCAACAACAAGGTCGCTGTTTGGAAGAACGCTCAGAGCCTCGTCGCACTGGTAGTAACTAATTCCATCGGGCAGGTTTCGTTTAAGACCCAAATGTAGAGAATCCTGCTTTAAACGGACGATAGTGTCCTTATCAAACGGTGTTCCGACAATGTGAACACTATGCCCATTATCGCAGGCGGGGAATGCGAGGGTGCTACCCATAACTCCCGCTCCGATAATAGTAATTTTTGCCATTCATTTTTCCTTTCTTTTATAAAGTCATCTATGCCATCTGATGCTTATCCTATTATATATTGCCCCTTACATAAAGTCAATTAAATAATTATTAACAAAACTTTTTATATAATTTTGTGTAGTTTTAACCAATTTGCAAAAAGCACAATATCTTGTGTGTTTTTAATTGACAAAGGTGGAAATATAGTATAAGATATATATTAGCAAAACACGCGGGAACGGCCTTGTGCCGTGCCCGCTTATTGTTTCAAAGAGAGGAGGAAATGCGTGAAGATAAGCGGTTTACTTAAGCTTACCGCCTTAGACTTTCCCGAAAAACTTGCTTGCACGGTGTTCACCGCGGGCTGTAACCTGCGCTGTCCATTTTGTCACAACGCCTCTCTTGTGCTTGGACGCGGCGAGGAGATCTCTGAGGACGAATTTTTCGCCTTTCTTAAAAAGCGGCGCGGCATTCTCGATGGGGTCTGCATTACAGGCGGCGAGCCTCTTTTGCAGAGCGGAATTGACGAGTTTATGAAAAAAATTAAAGAACTCGGCTTTTTAATTAAGCTTGACACCAACGGTGCTTTCCCCGACAGGCTGTCCTCTCTTATCGACGCAGGCCTTGTCGACTACGTTGCAATGGATATTAAAAACTGCCCCGAAAAATATCCTTTGACCTGCGGGGTGCAAGGGCCTTTTAATGAGTTCTTTGTTCCATTTAAAGAAAGCATCGACATTCTTTTAAAAGGAAAGGTCGATTACGAGTTTCGCACTACCATTGTAAACGAGCTTCACAGTTTAGACGACATAGCAAAAGCGGGAGAAGCCATAAAGGGCGCGGACAGATGGTTTCTGCAATGCTTTAAGGATTCGGGCGACCTTATTGGCGAGGAGCTTTCGGCTCCTTCTAAGGAGATTTTAGACAAAATGAAGGCACTCGCTTTAACATTTGTTAAAAAATGTGAGATTCGCGGCGTGTAGAACATTTTGTGAATTTATTTTTATTTATCCACAATATATTGTGGTTTTAGCATTGACAAACTTCGACAGATATGATACACTAAAGCCATATCGTCGAAAAAATAAACAGGAGGGAAAAATATGTATAACGTACTAAAAAGAGACGGCAAAATTGTTGATTTCGACATTGCCAAAATTAGAGATGCTGTAAGGCTTGCTTTCGAGGCTTGTGAAAAAGATTTTAATGACAGTGTGATCGACTTTATTGCTCTGCGTGTTACAGCAGACTTTGAGCCTAAAATAAAGGATTCTCATATTGCGGTTGAGGATATCCAGGATAGCGTTGAGGAGGTTCTCGGTCAAGCTGGCTACAGCGATGTTGCCAAGGCATACATTCTTTACCGCCGCCAGAGAGAAAAGCTCCGTAATATGAAATCGACTGTTCTTGACTACAAGGCAGTTGTTGACAACTATGTTAAGATCAATGACTGGCGTGTTAAAGAGAACTCGACAGTTACCTACTCGGTAGGCGGACTTATTCTTTCAAACTCGGGCGCTATTACCGCTAACTACTGGCTTTCTGAGGTTTATGATGACGAGATCGGCAATGCTCACAGAAATGCCGACATTCATATTCACGACCTTTCGATGCTCACCGGCTACTGTGCAGGTTGGTCCTTAAAGCAGCTTATTCAAGAGGGCCTCGGCGGTGTTCCCGGAAAGATCACCTCGGCTCCCGCGGCTCACCTCTCTACCCTCTGCAACCAGATGGTAAACTTCCTCGGAATTATGCAGAACGAGTGGGCGGGCGCTCAGGCATTCTCCTCCTTTGACACATATTTAGCTCCCTTTGTTAAGGTGGACAACCTTTCATACAAAGAGGTCAAGCAGTGCATCCAGTCCTTTATCTACGGCGTAAATACTCCGAGCCGCTGGGGAACTCAGTCGCCCTTTACTAACATTACTCTTGACTGGACAGTTCCCGCCGACCTTGCAGAGCTCAACGCTATCGTTGGCGGCAAGGAGATGGACTTCAAATATAAAGACTGCAAAAAAGAGATGGATATGGTCAACAAGGCATTTATCGAGATCATGATCGAGGGCGATGCCAACGGCCGCGGCTTCCAGTACCCCATTCCCACCTATTCCATCACAAGCGATTTTGACTGGTCTGAAACCGAGAACAACAAGCTCCTCTTTGAGATGACCGCAAAATACGGCACACCCTATTTCTCAAACTACATCAACAGCGACATGGAGCCTTCTGACGTTCGCTCGATGTGCTGCCGTCTGCGCCTTGATCTTCGCGAACTGAGAAAGAAGTCGGGCGGCTTCTTTGGAAGCGGCGAGAGCACCGGATCTGTCGGCGTTGTTACCATCAATATGCCCAGAATTGCATACCTTGCTGAAAACGAGGAAGACTTCTATAAGCGCCTTGACAAGATGCTTGACATCTCTGCCCGTTCACTCAAGGTAAAGCGTACAGTTATCACAAAGCTTCTCGACGAGGGACTTTATCCTTACACCAAGCGTTACCTCGGCACTTTCAATAACCACTTCTCGACCATTGGTCTTGTCGGTATGAACGAGGCTGGCCTTAACGCAAAATGGCTTAAGAAAGATATGACCCACAAGGAAACTCAAGAGTGGTCCAAGCAGGTTCTCAACCACATGAGAAACAGACTTTCTGACTACCAGGAGGAGTACGGCGACCTTTACAACTTAGAGGCAACACCTGCAGAATCCACCTCTTACAGACTTGCTAAGCACGACGTAAAGCGTTATCCCGGAATCATCACCGCCAATATGGACGGAACTCCTTATTACACCAACTCTTCTCACCTACCTGTTGGCTACACCGCTGACATCTTCGAGGCTCTTGACATTCAGGACGGACTGCAGACACTCTACACCTCGGGAACTGTTTTCCACGCATTCCTCGGCGAGAAAATGCCTTCTTGGAAATCTGCCGCAGAGCTTGTTCGCAAGATCGCCGAAAACTACGAGCTTCCCTACTACACACTTTCCCCCACCTATTCGGTATGCCGTGAGCACGGATACATTAACGGCGAGCACTTCACCTGCCCCGAGTGCGGCAACAACACCGAAGTTTATTCCCGTATTACCGGTTATTACCGCCCCGTTCAGAACTGGAACGACGGTAAGACCCAGGAATACAAGGACAGAAAGGTTTACGACGTAGAAAATTCCGTTTTAAAGGACAGAAGCGCCATCCTTAACAAGAAAAACAACGAGGACGTTGCCGCTTCCGCAGACGGCGTTATAATGTTCGCAACCAAGACCTGTCCTAACTGCAAGATCGCAGCAACCCTTCTTGACAAGGCAGGAGTAAGCTACACTAAGCTCTTTGCAGAGGACGAGGCCCAAAAGGCAAAGGCTCTCGGAGTAAAGCAGGCTCCCACACTTATTGTCGGAGATCAGAAGTTTACCGGTGTTTCGGATATTAAGAAATACATCGAAAGCTTAAATTGAGGTAGAAAATAATATGTACGATATCGCCATTATCGGCGGAGGAGCCGCAGGTTTAACTGCGGCTCTCTACGCCTTACGAGCTAACAAGACAGTTTTGGTTATCGAAAAAGGCAGCTTCGGCGGCCAGATAACCTTTTCCCCGCTGGTTGAAAACTTTCCCACCCGTGCCTCTATGAGCGGTGCCGAGCTTGCCGACGCTCTTACCGAGCAGGTTCTCTCGCTTGGCGCAGAGGTTGAGGTTGACACCGTTTTAAAGATCGAAAGCACCGACGAGAAAAAAACGGTCGTCGGCGAATTTGGAAGGTATGATGCCAAAGCAGTTATTATCGCAACAGGTGCAAAGCACAGAATGTTAGGCCTTCCGGACGAGAACGACTTTGTCGGCGAGGGAATTTCCTTCTGCGCTGTTTGCGACGGAGCTTTTTACAAGGACAAGCATGTTGCCGTTATCGGCGGCGGAAACTCGGCGCTTCAAGAGGCTCTGCTCCTCTCAAAGCTCTGCAGTAAGGTTACCATCGTTCAGAATTTAGCATTTCTCACGGGTGAGGACAAGCTACAGGAGCAGATAAATGCCGCTGACAACATCTCGGTTATTTTTGAAGCAACAGTTAAAGAGCTTGTCGGCGACTCTTCGCTTACCGCCATCGTTTTAAACACAAAGGACGGCGAGCAGAAGTTAGAACTTGACGGAATGTTTATCGCCATAGGCCTTATCCCTCAGAACGAAGCATTTTCCGACCTGCTCGACCTAGACTCATACGGCTATGCAGACTCTGACGAGAGCTGCAGTACCAAAACGCAGGGCGTTTACGTTGCGGGAGACTGCCGCAAGAAGAGCGTTCGCCAGTTAACTACTGCCTGCGCTGACGGCTCGGTTGCCGCGCTTGCCGCCTGCAGATATTTAGATTCACTTAAATAACACACAAAAAGGCTCCCTTGTGCAAATAAGTAAGGCTCCAAATCTTCGATTTGGCAAGCCGAACTTATGCAGTAGCGGGAGCTGGATTTTGCGAAGCAAAAGACTGAGGGATTGCCAAGTTTTTATATTTACAATCCTCCCGTCATCCTTCGGATGCCACCCTCCTTTACACAAGGAGGGCTTTTTTATGCAAACAATTGGGCAAGTGCGGTGGTTGCCATACAGCAAATTATGCCCACCAACGTCGGCAGGGCGGCGGCGACAAAGGTCCATTTTAAGCTGCCCGTTTCTTTTTTTACAGTTAGCAGAGTTGTCGAGCAAGGGAAATGGAAAAGGCTGAAAAGCATAACGTTTATGGCGGTAAGATAGGTCCAGCCGTTTGCGACAAAAAGTTCCTTCATCTCAGAAAGCGAGGAAAGCTCCAAGAGGCTGCCCTCTGCCAAGTACGCCATTATCATAATCGGGACTACTATCTCGTTTGCAGGAAAGCCCAAGATAAAAGCAAGCAGAATAACTCCGTCAAGCCCCATAAGAGAGGCAAAGGGATCAAGAAATTCGGCGGCGTGGCTAAGCAGGCTTGCATCGTTTACAGTTACGTTTGCCATAAGCCAGATAAAAAGTCCCGCAGGGGCGGCAACGGCTGCCGCCCGCCCTAAAACAAACAGCGTTCTGTCAAAGATAGAACGGACAATGGTTTTTGCAATTTGCGGTTTTCGGTATGGTGGCAGTTCAAGGGTAAAAGACGAGGGAACGCCCTTTAAAAGAGTTTTTGAAAGCAGGCGGGTTACTAAAAATGTCATACCAACCGATGCCACGATTATAAGGCATAGGAGCAGCGCCGAAGAAACCGACGAGAGCATACCACCTGCCGCACTCACAAAAAACATTGTCAGAATAGAAATAAGGGTTGGAAACCTGCCGTTGCAGGGGACAAAATTGTTTGTAAGTATTGCAAGAAGGCGCTCTCTGGGCGAGTCGATGATACGCGCCCCCACAACACCCGCCGCGTTGCAACCAAAGCCCATGCACATTGTAAGCGCCTGCTTTCCGCAGGCGTTGCACTTTTTAAAAGGCTTGTCGAGGTTATATGCGATCCTCGGCAGATAGCCGAGATCTTCAAGCAGGGTAAAGAGCGGAAAAAATATTGCCATTGGCGGCAGCATAACCGCTACAACCCAGGCAAGAGTTCGGTAAACGCCCAGCACCAGAGCGCCGTGTAGCCAGTCGGGCGTGTTAAGATAGGCAAAAAGCTCGGTAAGCCGCTCCTGCCCCCAAAAGAACGCCTCTGAGAGAAGCTGAGAGGGATAATTTGCACCGACGATGGTGAGCCAGAATACAAAGGCGAGCAACAGAAGCATAACGGGATAGGCAAAAAATTTGCCTGTTAAAACTCTGTCCACCTTTCTGTCAAGGCTATGGTAGCCCTCACTGCTGACGACCCCCTCGCACACCATCTCGCCCGCCTTTGTAATGGCAGAAACAATAAGGTCCTCGGTTTTTTCCTGCGAAAATAGTTTAAGTCTGGCGCGCGTTTTACCAAGCGCCGCCACGACCTCGGCATCCTTAAAAAGATTTACGTTAAGCTCCTTTTCCATCTCGCCGCACAGGCTTTTGTCTCTGTCAAGAAGCCGCAGAGAGAGCCAGCGAGGGTTTATGGCGGCGGTTTTTTGCTCTACCAACGGTTCAAGCTCGCTTACAGCATTTTCTATAATTTCGGGGTAAATTACCGCAGTTTTGTGCGGTTTAGCGCCATTTTCCATAAGAGAATCGAGCGCGTCTGTAAGGGCGCGCAGCGTCTTTTTCTTTCTCGCCACAGTTGCAACAACAGGTACGCCGAGATTGTTTTGCAGCTTTTCTATGTCTACAAAAATGCCCTTACGCTTTGCCTCATCAATAAGATTTACGCAGACAATGATGTTTTGACAGATCTCCATAGTCTGCAGTACGAGATTCATATTGCGCTCTAAGCATGTGGCGTCGCAAACCACGACCACTGCATCGGGTTTTCCAAAGCAGATAAAGTTTCTGGCTACCTCTTCCTCAGCCGAGTGCGCCATCAGCGAGTATGTTCCAGGGATATCAACCAGCAGATATGAATTTTTCTCGGTTTCAAGGTAGCCCTGCGCGTTTGCAACGGTTTTGCCGGGCCAGTTTCCCGTGTGCTGATTCATTCCCGTAAGGGCATTAAATAGTGTGCTTTTTCCAACATTTGGGTTGCCTGCAATAGCAATCACCTTTTGATCTTCGCTCTTTTTCTGTATTTCAAATCCCATATCCACCGCCTTAATGGAAACGGATTTTGCAGTCAGACCCATTTTTTACACTCCCCGCCCCTCTTAACAATAACGCGGCTACTATCCTCATCGCGAATTGCAATAACTGCTCCGCGAATGAGGTATGCCGCAATTTCTCCGCAGGGCGCAGAGCCAAGACACTCTACCTGCGTTCCCTTTACAAGTCCTATATCAAGAAGCCGACGGCGCATAGATGCATCGGCATTTAATTTTTCAACGGTGGCGCACTCGCCGGGCTTTAGTAAGCTTAGGTTGGTCTCGCCGTTCATAAAACAAACACCTTCCCCTTTTTTTATGGAATTGTTCAGTTTATACTATGAAAAAAGAAGGCGAAAAGTGAAAAAACCTCCCCGCCTTTTTTAAAAAGGCGAGGAGGTTTTTTAAAGTATGTTTATCTGCAGGAATTATTCTAAACTTATTAACAACATAATATAATTTTTCTCTTGCAATTTCTATAGAAAATGATATAATCGTTAGTATAATTGTATAAATTTTACTTTTGTGAGGTATAAAGTGGACACATTACAGAACATTTCGTTCATTTTCGAGAATTTTTACAAAATTACACACGCCCGACTTTCTCTTCACGACATTGAGCTTAACGAGATAATTGCCTTTCCGCAAAAAAATCTGCCCTTTTGCACCACCATTCAGAAGGACAGAATGGGCAAGAAACGCTGTCAGGAATGTGACAAGATCGCATTTGAAACCGTGCGGCGCACAGGCAAAACCTACTCCTACACCTGCCATTGCGGACTTACCGAAACCGTTGCGCCGATCTATCATTTCGGTATTTTGTCGGGTTACATAATGATGGGACAGATCACCGACACGCAGTTTCGCCACAAGCAGAGGATAAGAGAGGAGGCGGCGCCTTTCTTTGACGGAAGTGAACAGCTTTCTGCTGCCGTTTTGCAGATTCCCGAAATTACAAGCGAGCTGATTTCAGCCTATATCAGTATTCTGACTGTTATTTCGCAGTTTTTGACCCAGTCCAACTTTATCTCCAACACCCCTAGCCAGCGCCCGCAGAACATTAAAAATTACATTGACGCGCATTTTCGCGAGAACATTTCGGTCAACACCATTGCGCTCGAGCTTGACTGCAGCCGCGCCACAGTTATGAACTGTTTCAAGGCGGAGTTTGGCACAACCGTCAACAATTACATAACCGAAAAGCGACTTGACCTTGCATCTATTCTGCTTAAGGGTAGCAGGGATTCGGTTAAAAGCATTGCCGTTACCTGCGGGTTTCATGACCAAAATTATTTTTCTCGCGTTTTTATGAAGAATTTTAATATGACTCCGTCCGAATACAGACTCAAGCATAGCAAAAAAACTCCCTAATAAGAGGGAATTTTTTAATTAGAAATTGAAAGTTGAAAATTAAAAAAGTCAACATATATTTTAATTTTGTAGGGGCGAACAGTGTTCGCCCCTACGATATAAAACTAACTTTTAGTTTAATAGATGGGTAAATATTTCTTTTAAAGAGATTAGAAAAAGCCAACTGGAAATTCAGTTGGCTTTTTCACTATATAATGTTATTTAAGTGATATTTCCAAAAGCACGGGGTTGTGGTAGCTGTATCTGAACTGCTGGTCAACAGTCACGACCATTTCAACCTCAACATTGGGCGAAACGATAAATCCGTCCCCGACATAGACCTGCCTTTCCTCGTAGGTCTGACTGCTGTCATAAGGCTTATCTAATATTCTCGCGGTCGGCACAGAGGCATCATAGTAAAGCATCCAGCCGCTTTTTAGAGTACTCGAATCAAACTCATCGGGCTCCCAGCGGTTTCTGTCGTTTAAGGGATAGCGGTCGTCGGTGTCATCAAGTGCCGAGTAAAAACTGCCGCCTGCCACAACATAATCGCCGTTTTCGGCCGCTTTCTCGGCGTATTCTATAACCGCGTTTATCTGTTTTTCTCTGTTTTGGTCAGAGGTATAGGCGTCAAGCTCAAAGTTTATAAGAACAAGCTTTTTGTCGCTGCCCTCGATGTCAAATCGGGTAACCAGCATTGCACTCTTTTGGTTTAGTGCGGCGGCAAGCCCACTATAGCCCGCAGGGAGAGCTACGCGCTCTGCCGACAAGACGCTTTTTCTCGACATCATCAAAAGCCCCGACTCCACCTTTTTAAAGGGCGGCAAAAGCGAGGTGCTGCGAGTAGAATAATCCCTTGCGAACGCGCCTATGTAAGAGCCGTTGCCAAGGTAGTAGGAAAACTGGTCGACATATCGGCTTCTGTAAGAGTCGACATCAACGTCTTGAAGCAAAACCGCATCGGCTGACGAGAGATTTACGATCTCCGAAATTCCTCTTGTGTTTTTAAGAATGACATCAGCAGACTGCCTTTTGCCTTCTCCGCCCTCATTTTTATTATCGCTTTCCTCACCCAAAGCGCCGTGGCCAGTGTTAAAGGAGAGTATCTTTATCTTTTCGGGGGATAACTTTTTGCTCTGTTTTTCGCCGACAAGCGAAAGCTGCTCGCTGCCTTTAGGAGAGTAGGCCGTAAACACTGTGATGCTTGCGTTTACAACAAGGAAAACCGCAACCGCGATAACAAGCGCCAAGATTATGCGCACCGCTTTGCTTTGCATAGTTTTCCCTCCCCCGTCTTAATATAATAACTATGTTTATGTCGAAATAGGGCAAGGCCTTATTTCGACAGCGAATTCTTCGAATTCGCAAACAATTACCAAAGGTAATTGGACATATTCATTTCAATGATATCGAAGTTGCAAAAAACGAGCTAAAACGTGTTTTGCAACACAGAGCCGATTTTTATCGGCTATGTCGAGAAATTAGGTAGATTTCTCGACATTCGATAATCATTATAAAATAAGTATATCACACCCTTTGACAAATTTCTACATTATATATGCATTTTCCTGTTTTTTCCGCGGAAATTCTACTACTTTACAAAGTGTGTTAAAATGAGATCGGCGAAGAATAAAACATAGTATTAAAAGGCGCAGGCAAAGCTCGACCCCTTTATTTTTGAGATAAGTTGAAACAGCAGGCAAACTATGTTAAAATGTGATTAGAAATTATAAGTGGAAGGAATCCAAAATGGCGCAAATTGTTAAAATAAACGACATAAACGCTCCCGAGCTTAAGTTTTATGCCTCGCTTACTGAGGCTCAGCTTAAAAAGGAGCAGAATATTTTTATTGCCGAAAGCGTAAAGGTTATAGACGTTGCTCTTGATAGTGGTATTGAACCAATTAGCTTTCTTATGGAGGAGCGGCAGATAGAGGGCATCGGAAAGGCTCTTATAGAGCGCTGTCCGTCTGTTCCCGTTTACACCGCACCGCGAGATGTTCTGTCTTCGCTTACAGGCTTTGAACTTACCCGCGGGCTTCTCTGCGCTATGCGCCGCCCCGAAATGCGTTCACTTGACGAGGTTTTAGCTGGCGCTCGGCAGGTTGCCGTGCTCGAGCGGCTTAGCGATAGCGCAAATGTCGGCGCCATTTTCAGAAGCGCCGCCGCTCTTGGAATAGACGCAGTTTTGCTCTTTCACAACTGCGCAGAGCCTCTAAACCGCCGCACCGTGCGGGTAAGTATGGGAAGCGTGTTTTTAGTGCCTTGGGCGTTCTTTAATAAGGATGAGTTTCCCTGCCCGCAAAATGCCGTCGAATACCTCAAATCAAAGGGCTTTACTACCGCCGCGATGGCGCTCAAGGACAACAGCATAAACATTACCGATAATGCATTAAAATGCGCAGATAGGCTTGCGTTGTTTTTCGGTGCAGAGGGCGACGGACTATGCGCCGACACAATAGACGCCTGCGACTACACCGTAAAGATTCCTATGCACCACAACGTCGATTCCCTTAACGTCGCAAACGCCGCCACAATAGCCTTTTGGGAACTAGGCGAAAAATAAAGTTAAATTGTAGGGGCGGGTCTCTGCGCCCGCCCGCAAATCATACACAAATTAAAACGGGAGGGGACAGAGCCCCTCCCCTACTTTTTTTATTGATTTTGTTTTGGATGTTGGCGGCCGGCGGAGTCGATATAGTAGTTATTCTTATAGATAAGCTCATCAGCGGTTACAAAGGCGTAGCCCTCTTTTGTTAGTATCTTTAAAATCTGCTCGACGGCGGCGGGAGTGTTTTCAAGGTCGTTGTGAAAGAGCAGTATGCTTCCGTTTTTGGCATTTTCAGTAACGGTTTTAACCATTTGCTCGACACTCTTTTTCTGCCAGTCCCTGCTGTCTATGTCCCACTGCACCCCATACATATTAAGCTTTTCCACCTCTGACAGAAGCGTGTTATTATACTCGCCGTAGGGACCTCTGTAAAGGATTGGCGTCTGCCCCGTTACCGCCTTTATCTTGTCATTGCAGGCGATTACATCGGCTCTCAGTTCATCGGCGGTCATTTTATCAATATGCCCGTGCTTATCGGAATGATTTGCGCAGGTATGCCCTGCGGCGTAAATCTTGCTTACGTCGTCGGGATATTTTGAAACCCATTCGCCTGTAAAGAAAAAGGTTGCTTTTGCATTATTATCGGCAAGAATTTTCAGTAGCTTATCGGTGTCGCTATTGCCCCAGGCCGCATCAAAGGTCAGGGCAATTTGTTTTTTATCGGTTTGCACGCTGTAAATAGGAATTTTGCGCTGTGCCGCCGCAGTTGTAACCGCTTCTACACCGTGCGGCACAAGTGCTATCAAAAGAACGGTAATCAAAAGAAAAAGCGCAGTAACGATTGCTTCTCTTTTTCCAACAACAAAAGTTTTCATAAAAGCACCCCTTTAACAAAATATATGAGGGCAAAACTTTTTTTATTTTGAATTTTTGCAAAAAGCGGCGGCAAAACGGGGATTTTTCTATGTGTTTTGGACTAGAGACCAAGTTTTAACACAAAGGCGGCAAAAGCAAATTTTAGTGGTAGTGCATAAAATAACTGTAGATGCCCCGCAAAACACGCAGGCGGTGCGGGGCGGTGGGACGCTGTTCCCTTTAAAACAGCTGCCCTGCATTCAGCCGCCTGCTTTATATAAAGATCCCCTCGCAAAAGCGAGGGGATTTAAAATTAAAAATATAATTTGTTTAATTTAATTTGTAGGGGCAAACAGTGTTCGCCCGTTCTTTGTTTTTTGTATGTTTTTTGCGGGCGACCAAAGGTCGCCCCTACAATTTTGAACCAACCCGTAATAAACTTTGTAGGTGAGTTTAGGCCTCTCCTCAAAGGAGAGGTCTAGCGGACAGTCCAGAGGCCTGTCCCTACAAACTCAATTAAACGTGCTCCTAAAAAAGCAAAAAGAGTCGGCAAAAAGCCGACTCTTTTTCTATAATCAGTTATTGATTATTCGTTAATAGCGGTAACAACGCCGGAACCAACGGTACGTCCACCCTCACGGATAGCGAAGCGGAGACCGGGCTCGATAGCGATAGAAGTGATAAGCTCAACATCCATCTCTACGTTATCGCCAGGCATGCACATCTCTACGCCTGCGGGAAGAGAAACAACACCGGTAACGTCAGTAGTTCTGAAATAGAACTGGGGACGATAGTTGTTGAAGAACGGAGTGTGACGGCCGCCCTCTTCCTTCTTAAGAACGTAAACCTGTCCATGGAACTTGGTGTGGGGCTTAATGGAGCCGGGCTTACAAAGAACCTGACCACGCTCGATCTCAGTTCTCTGGATACCACGGAGAAGAGTACCAATGTTGTCGCCAGCCTCAGCATAGTCGAGGAGCTTTCTGAACATCTCAACGCCGTTAACATTAGTCTTTCTGATTTCATCAGCAAGACC
>JAFTYW010000032.1 GCA_017461245.1 Oscillospiraceae bacterium | reverse complement strand
TAGAGATTGCTTTAACTGCGCCTTTGATGACTGCATAAATGATGTTATCGAAATTGAGGATTATATTGAGTCTGAAAATATAGATAAGGATATTATAAAAAAACGCAGCCAAAAAAGAAATCGAAAAATGTCTGAAAAGGCAATAAAGCGCAAAAAAGAGCACCTTTCTGAAAATGCTGAAGGAAAAAGGGCGTATGCTCAGGCTTACTATTCTTTGAACAGAGAAAGATACGTTAAGTATAGGCTCGAAAATAAAGAACGAAAAAGCGCCTATGACAGACGGTATTTTGAGGAAAATCGTGATAAGATCCGCGAAAAAAACAAGGTCTACGGTCTTAAAAATAAGGAACATCTAAGAGAGCGCCAAAAAGAGTGGCGCGAAAAGAACAGAGAAAAGATACGCGCCTATCAGCGCGAATACTATCAGCGCAAAAAACAACAAAAAACGACATCTTCCAACTAAGGAAGATGTCGTTTTGTTTTACAGCAGTTTTTCTCTGAGCTCTGCAGAGTTTAAAGGCGAGAGATACGCAGGGGGAATGTCAAAAACAGTTTTGCAACCGTGCTGTCCCTTGTCTGAAAGCTTTACTGCCGCTCTCGCGTAAGCCAAAATAACGCTTGCAGTAAACTCGGGGTTAGAATCGAGCTTTAAGCTGTACTCAATAATGTGGCGGTTTTCGCTCTCCCAGCCTGTGTTTCCGCTGCGGATAACAAATCCGCCGTGGGGAAGTGAGCTGTGTTCGCGATTCATTTCCTCAGCGCTGATAAATGTAACGGTCGTATCGTAATCGGCAAAGTAGTTGGGCATATTAACGATCTCAGCCTCGATCTTCGCCTTGTCGGCACCCTCGGCGGCAACAACATAGCAGTCGCGCTTGTGCTTCTGACGTGTTGTAAGCTCAGGGTTAGATCCGCTTCGTACGCTATCTAGAGCCTCGTCAATGGGAATGGTGTACTGCCTTGCGTCAACAACGCCGTCAATTCTGCGGATAGCGTCGCTGTGTCCCTGGCTTACGCCCTTGCCCCAGAAGGTGTAGTCCTTGCCCTCGGGCAGAATTGCCGAGGCGTAAAGGCGGCTAAGCGAGAACATTCCGGGGTCCCAGCCGACCGAGATAACGGCGGTCTTTCCGCCTTTTTTTGCGGCGAGGTCAACGTTTTTAAAATGCTCGGGAATTTTAGCGTGTGTGTCAAAGCTGTCAACAACGTTAAATATAGAGGCGAGAGCGGGGGTCTGCAAGGGAAGGTCGGTAGCGCTTCCGCCGCAGAGGATCATAACGTCAATAGCGTCCTTCATAGACTCTGCCTTGTCAATATGGTAAACGGGAACTCCTTCTGTAAGAATTTTAACGGTAGAAGGATCTCTTCTTGTAAAAACGGCAACAAGATTAGCGTCGTCTGCCTGCTTTATGGCGCATTCAACGCCACGGCCTAAGTTACCGTACCCGTAAATACCAACTCGTATCATAAATAAAGACTCCTTTTTTGCTTGGGGATGATAAATAATTATAGTCTTTTTCTGCTTAAATTACAATAAGATTTTGCAAAAAAATCAAAAAAATTATGGGTAACAAAAAGACAAAATTCCCCATAAAATGTAGTAGGCCGCGCACAGCGGCCATGTGTTAATCGGAAAGGAGCTAATAATCTTGGATAGATGCAAAATATCCTGCCGCGGCAGAATAGATGCCGCCTTAAATTCTTGCGACATTCCAAAAGAAAAATGCTCTCTGGCTATGGCTTATGTGCCTTGGCAGAACTGGGAGCCTTTGTATAATGAGGAGCAGGCATTTGACACGGGAACAGTCTTTCCGTCACTTGACCTGCCTTTTTGCGGAAGGGGACCTAAAAAATGAACGACAGAGAAAAGCTACTGAAAAGAG
>JAFTYW010000031.1 GCA_017461245.1 Oscillospiraceae bacterium | reverse complement strand
TTCCGAGTCCAAGCGTCTTGGCGTAAAGAGAGCTGACGGCCAGTTTGTACTCGCCGGTAACATTCTCGTTCGCCAGAGAGGAACTCACATCCATCCCGGCGAGAACGTCGGAATCGGATCGGATGACACCTTGTTTGCTAAGATTGACGGCAAGGTCAAATTCGAGAGAGTTGGCCGTGATCGCAAGAGAGTTTGCGTTTACGCTGTTGAGCAGTAAAAACAAAAGGCAGGCTTAAAAGCCTGCCTTTTTTATTTTGTTTAATAAAATAGGAAAAGCCTTCTCCTTGAGGAGAAGGTGGATTTTGCCGCAGGCAAAAGACGGATGAGGTGTAGCCACAGCAAGTGGCGTTATTTTTTTGTAAACAAACCTTAAAATCTATTGTTATTTTTTACAGTTTTTGCTATACTAGTAAATGTATAATGATTATCGGCTCTATGTTGCAGATAACGTTTTAAAACGTTATCTGCAACTTCGATATCATTGAAATGAATATGTTCAATTACCTTTGGTAATTGTTTGCGAATTCAAGGAATTCGCTGTCGAAATAAGGCCTTGCCCTATTTCGACATAAACATAGTCATTATAATTTTGCTAATCTGAAAGGGTGCCTTTATGAGCCTTGATATTAACCGCGTACAGATTTCTGACGGTGTGAATTTCACCCAGATACGCGACGAAAAATTTAAAACAAACCGCATATCAGTTACCCTTGTTGCCCCGCTCTGTGAAAAAACGGCGGCGGCCTATGCGGTTTTGCCCTTTATATTAAGGCGCGGCTTTCGCGCCTGCCCAAGCCCCGCTGATTTCTCGCGCCTGCTCGCTTCTCTTTACGGGGCGGCTTGCGACTACGGCGTTAAAAAAGCGGGCGACGACCAGCTACTTACCCTTTCAATTTCTGCCATTGACGATAGATTCACCTTAAATAACGAAAAAATTACTGCTGAAATTTCAAAGATACTTTGCTCTCTTATATTAGACCCCGTTATAGAAAACGGCAGTTTCCCTAAAAGCACCTTTGAAACCGAAAAGCAGTCGCTTATCGACAGCATCAAGGCTGAGCTTAACGACAAGGTCTCGCTTGCAGGCGCAAGGTGCCAGCAGATAATGCTTGAGGGGCATCCTGCCGCAATAAGCCGCTTTGGAAGCCTTGAGAGCGCCGAGGCTCTCGAGTGTGAGGCGGTTTTTGATGCCTACAACGAGCTGCTTAAAAAGGCAAGGATCGAAATTATGTTTATAGGCTCGGGCGACAGCGATAGCGCAAAGGAGATCTTCGCCTCGTCATTTTCTGCGTCTGCCGAGCGCGAAAGACCCTTTGAGACCGGCTCATCAGTTTTCAAAGCCTTTGGCGGCATTAAGGACGTAACCGAGCAATACAACATTTCGCAGGGCAAGCTTTCGATGGGCTTTAGCTGCGGCTCAGTTATCGGCGACGAGGACGAGAGCGCTATGGAGGTTATGAGAATAATACTCGGCGGAGCGCCCTTTTCAAAGCTTTTCTTAAACGTTCGCGAAAAGCACAGCCTTTGCTACTACTGCTCCGCTTCTTACGACAGATTTAAGGGAACGATTTTGATAAACAGCGGAATTGAAAAGGAAAATCTCGACAAAGCAAAGACCGAAATTCTGCGCCAGCTTGAAGACATACAAAACGGCGAGATTTCCGACGATGAGATTGAGAACACAAGAAAGCTCATCAGAAACGTTTACACCGGTATCTCCGACGGAATTTTCAAGACCGAGCAGTATTTCCTGCCCCGTCTTATTGCGGGCAAGGACACCTCGCCCGAACAAGAACTGGCGGCGCTTTGCTCGGTGACCCGCGAGGATATTATAAACGCGGCTCGCAAGGTATCCCTTAACACAGTTTACTTTATGAGTCCAAAGGAGGAAGCTTAAATGCAAACAACCAAAAATCTTATTTCCTCCCCTGCCCTTTCTGAAAGCTACTACAAGATACAGCACAAAAGCGGCCTTACCATACTGCTTCACCCGATGGAAAAATACAACAGCGTTTATGCTCTGTTCGGCACAAAGTTCGGCTCGGTAAACCGCACCTTCAAAACGAGTAATGACGAGGACTACTGCACCGTTCCCGACGGAATCGCCCATTTTCTCGAGCACAAGCTGTTCGAGGGCGAAACCGAGGACGCTTTTGTAAGCTACTCGCGAACAGGCGCAAATGCAAACGCTTATACCTCGTTTGATCGTACCTGCTACCTCTTTTCTGCAACCGAAAAAATTTACGAATCGCTCGAAATTCTTTTAAACTTCGTAACTCACCCCTATTTTACAAAGGAAACAGTTGAAAAGGAACAAGGCATCATCGGGCAGGAGATAAAAATGTACGATGATGACCCTAACTGGTGCGTTTTCTTAAATCTTTTAAAAGCGCTTTACTGGGAAAACCCGGTTAGAATTGACATTGCAGGCTCGGTCGAGTCGATTGCCGAAATTACTCCCGAGCTTTTATACAGAACCTACAACACCTTTTACAATCTAGGAAATATGGTACTCTCGATTGCGGGAAACTTTGAAGTTGACCGTGTTTTAGATCATTGCGACAAGCTACTTCCCGAGGCAAAGGAAATAACAATCGAAAACAAGTTTGCTAACGAGCCGAGCGACGTTTTCCTTAAAAAGATAGAGAAAAAGCTCGAGGTTTCAATGCCCACCTTCGAAATTGGTTTTAAGGAAACGCCGCAAAGCGACACTATGAGGGCGCGGCTGCTTAGCGAAATGTGCCTTGAAATGATTTTCGGTGAGTCGACCGAATTTTATCAGTCGCTTTACTCAAAAGGCATTATTAACTCGACCTTTGGAACAGAGGTTATGAGCGGCGACGGATATTTTGTCAACATTTTAGGCGGTGAGGCGCCTGATCCCGAGTTAGTTTACGATGAAATAGTAGCTGAAATTGAGAGAGTCAAGGCCGAAGGGCTGAGCGCGGAGCTTTTTGAGAACGTTAAAAAGCAGTTTTACGGCGGCAGGGTCTCATCCTTTAACACAGTTGAGAACGTTGCATCGTCGGCTCTCAGCGCCTATTTTGAGGGGCACGACGCCTTTGACGCTCTTGATATAATCTCATCGCTTACCTTTGAGGAGCTTTGCACTCACTTTAAGGGTCAGTTTAATGAAAAATACAGCAGCATTTCTGTTATAAATCCAATGTAAGTTTGACATAAGAAAGGAAAATCTATATGGATAAGGTTTTAGTTGAGTTTCCGAAACTAAATTTAGAATTCAATGTCACCCGAGAAGCCTTTATGATAGGCGATTTTGCAATTTACTGGTACGCTATCTTGATTGCAGTCGGTGCAATTCTTGCAATTATTTACGGGCTTTCTCACGCTAAGAAATACGGTGTAGACCCCGACAAGCTTATTGACATTGCAATATTTGCCCTTGTATTCGGCATTATCGGCGCGCGGCTTTATTATGTTATTTTCAATCTTGAAAGCTACACAAGCTTTTCAGACATTATAAACATCCGCGACGGCGGGCTTGCCATTTACGGCGGCTTGATCTTCGGTATTATTGCGGGCTTTGTAGTTTGCAAAATTAACAAGACTAAGTTCCTGCCCGCTCTCGACATTGCGGCTGGCGGCTTCTTTATAGGCCAGGCAATCGGCAGATGGGGAAACTTTGTAAATCAAGAGGCCTTCGGCGTTAACACCGATTCCATTTTCGGAATGTACAGCGAGAGCACCGAAAGCTATCTTTCCTCTGTCGGCTGGGAGCTGTTTAAGCAAGGCATTGAGGTCGACCCCACAAAGCCCGTTCATCCCTGCTTTTTGTATGAGTCAGTTTGGTGTGCAATAGGCTTTTTAATCATTCTTTTATACCGCAAGCACAGAAAATTTGACGGCGAGATCTTCCTTTTCTACGCCGCTTGGTACGGCACAGGACGTGCCTTTATTGAAGGTCTTAGAACAGACAGCTTAATGGTTGGCGGCTTTAGAGTTTCGCAGGTGTTGAGCATTGCCGCGGCGGTTTTGGCAGTTATTGTTATTGCTGCTCTCAGAATTAAGATCGCAAAAGAGAGAAAAACTAACCCCGATTATCTTATGCTTTATGCTGACACCAAGGAGTCCAAGGCGCAGTTTAAAGAGGCACCCGAGGTTCTGCTGCAAAAAGCAGAGGTGCTGCTTATAGAGGCTGAAAATACCTTAAACGATGCTGAGAAAAACATAAACAGGCTCTGCGGAGAGGCCGAGGCTTCTGAAAACCTTGAAGAGCTTGCAAACGAGCTTATGACCGAGGAGGAAACACTTCAGCTTGCAGATAAGCAGATCGACCTTGTTATAGCAAAAATTTCACTTGCTTCCTCTATCATCGACGAGGTTTATGACAGCGGCGAAGCCGAAGAGGAAACTGAGGAAATTGCCAGTGAGGACGAGGCCGAGAACGTAAACGAGATAGAAGCTATAAAGCTTGAAATCGAGTCGGCAAGAGAATATCTCAAAGAATGCTTTGACACTATCGCCGATGCAAGAGAGCTTTTAGAAAAAGAAAATGAGCTTGACACTCCCGAAGAAACGCAGGAGGAGCGCGAGGCTCACGAGATTTTGGACACAGTCATCGACGAGGGCGAGGAAACCGACGAGGCTTCGCCCAACGAGAGCAAATAGCGAGGAACTGATATGTACAAGATTATTGACGGAAAACAGATTTCAGCAGAGATAAAAGAGGAAATGAAAAAAGAAGTTGCCGCCTTAAACGAGAGCGGCGTTTCGGTCGGGCTTGCGGTAGTTTTAGTTGGAAACGACCCTGCTTCAAAGGTCTATATTGGAAACAAAAAGAAGGCCTGCGAGGCTTTGGGGATAGTTTCAAGCGAATATCTGCTGCCCGAGGACACAAGCGAACAGTCCCTGCTCGAGCTTGTTGACAAGCTCAACCGCGATGACTCGGTTGACGGAATTTTAGTTCAGCTTCCCCTGCCCCGCCACCTTGACGAGAAAAAGATTATAAACGCCATTTCTCCCGACAAGGATGTCGATGCTTTTCACCCCATAAACGTTGGCAAAATTATGATCGGGGACTACATCTTTGCCCCCTGCACACCTGCGGGAATCATCGAACTTATCGAGCGCAGCGGCATATCTTTAGAGGGCAAGAGCTGCGTTGTAATCGGCAGAAGCAATATTGTTGGAAAGCCTATGTCGATGCTTCTGCTTCATAAGAACGCAACCGTTACCATCTGCCATTCAAGAACAAAAAATCTTGCCGAGGTCGTGAGCAGCGCTGACGTTGTTGTGGCGGCAGTTGGAAAGCCTAAGTTTGTTACCGCAAATATGGTTAAAGAGGGCGCTGTTGTTATAGACGTCGGCATCAACAGAATGGCTGACGGAAAGCTCTGCGGCGACGTTAACTTTGACGCTGTCGCTCCCAAGTGCTCGTATATTACGCCCGTTCCGGGCGGAGTTGGTCCTATGACCATTGCAATGCTTATGAAAAACACTGTTGCTGCCGCAAAGCAGAAGCAGAAATAAAGTAAATTATAACATTTATCACAGAGTAGACGCCCAAGCGTAGAGAGATCTGTAGTGCCGTCTGAACGGGGAGTTGTCAGCGGACGAAAGCCGTAAGGCTGCGGTTTCGGCGTCGCATCCCGCTGCTGCATAAAAAGAAAATTCACTCTTTATGTAGCAACAACTACATAAGGAGTGTTTTTTATGCAAAAAAACAAACACACAGAGGCGGTTTACCGCCTTGCTTTTGCGGCAATGCTTGTCGCAGTCAGTTGCATTCTTTCGTTTGGAAAGTTTGCCGTAGGCCCCAACGTAAACGTAACCTTTTTCTTTCTGCCAATAGCGATCGGCGCTATGTGCTTAGGCGCACTTCCTGCCGCCGCAATCGGAGCGGTTGCCGATATTTTAGGCTGTCTTATAATGCCAACGGGGCCTTATTTTCCAGGCTTTACCCTAAATGCCGTTATTACGGGCGCAGTTTACGGCATCTTTTTTCATAAAAGAAAGCCTAAGCTGTGGCAGATAATTTTAGCAAGGCTTGTTTTAATGGTCGTAGTTGACCTTGTTTTAACGCCGCTTTGGCTGCATCTTCTTTACTCCACCCCGCTCGTTTGGGCGTTCTGGGTGCAGAGATTCATAAAATGCGCCATCGTCTGCCCGCTCGAAATTGTTTTTGTTTTAATTGTAAACTCAGCAGTTTACCGCATTTTAAACAAATCAGATAACACTAAAAAATAACAAAAACAGCCGAAGCAATATTGCTTCGGCTGTTTTATTTTGTCATTTTATTTATCGCTTGTGGAGAGAGCTGATGAGGTTTCGGGCTCTTTTGCAGAGGTGTAGATAAAATCGTGTATAACTCCTGAGGCAAACTCAAGGTCATAAACCATATAGCTTGTGCCGTTTATCATCTGTCCACTAGCGTTACATTCCTTGGTGGGAATACCGAGCGAATGAATTGTGGGCGAATTGGTAAGAGTCCACGCACCGATTGAAAGCATTTCACTTGATGAAAGTGTTGTTGCGCATTCAGAAAGCACCATATCAACAAGCTTAGGTAATTTAAGCTTATTCATAGTCTTAACCTTTTCAAACGCTGCGGAAAGCACCTCGCGCTGACGATTTCCGCGAGTTAAGTCACTACCTGTATAACGGTTTCTTGAATATGCGAGCGCCTGACCGCCGCTTAAGAGCTGAAGACCGGGTTCTTTAATATACTCACACTCAATTCCCAAACCGTTAAGCTCAGCAATGTAGTTATTATTCATAACCTTCATTTCAGCAGAGTCAACATCTATCATAACTCCGCCGATGTAATCAATAATTTCGGCAAACTGGAAGAAGTTTACCGAAACATAGTCGGTTATATCAAGCTTAAAGTTGCTGTTCAAGGTTTTAACTGCGTTGTTTGCCTTTCCGTAAGCCCAGGCGTGAGTTAGCTTGTCGCCCTTACCGCTTTCATATTTAATATAGGTATCTCTTGCGATAGAGGTAAGCTTAATCTCGTCATTTTTGCGGTCAATAGATAAAACAATAATAGCATCAGAGCGTCCACTGTCATTATCCTGCCTTGAATCAAGTCCGTAAAAAGCAATGTTTTTTACATCCTCATTAAACGGAAGATCCTCGCCCGAAGGGATGTCCAAATCTCCCGATAGGTTTTCTCTCTCAACCTTATTCAAGTACGAGAATACAATTGCAACTGCCGCAATAATAAAAGCGAGAATAACTGCCAAAGCCGAAATAAGAACGATTTTTGCAACCTTCTTTTTATTTTTCTTCTTTTTAGGCTTTATAGGCGCACGGTGATTATTATTTTGAACAGGCATAGGCTCTGTTCCCTGTCCCCCATTCACAGCCTCTTTATAGCACTTGGGGCAAAAAATATCATTTTCGTTTTCGAGCGGAGCGCCGCAGTTTATGCAAGGCATAATTTTTCCTCCAGATAGATTTTATTTATATTTCTAATTTTTTACATAGCCATACACTATAATTATATATTTTATAATTGCAAAAGTCAATCACTAATTAGTTTGTCTTGCGTAAGTCTTTAAAATCTTACAGAATGTTGTCAAAAAAAGTTATTTTAAATTGCTTTAAATTACCACTGATATTTTTTTGTAATGCACAAACAATATTATTGCAAACGCAACACGGTGTTTGTTAGATTTAAAAGCAAGGAGTGTAAAATAGATGAGCAAGAAGATTGTTGTTCCTCAGGCTCGTGAGGCTCTCGATCGTTTTAAGATGGAAGCTGCTAACGAGGTTGGCGTAAATCTTAAGCAGGGATACAATGGCGATCTTACTTCTAAGCAGGCCGGTTCTGTAGGCGGTCAGATGGTTAAGAAGATGATCGAGGCTTACGAGAACTCTGTTAAATAACTTTGTTTTGTAAGATTTTGTTTTAAAAAAGAACCGCGCCAGACTTGGCGCGGTTTTTTTCTTTTACAGTCTTATTGTTGGGGTGGAAAATTCGTTTTTGGCGCTTTCTTTGTTTTGGAGCGTGAGGGCAAAGACGCCCGATACCCTTTCTTCAAGCTCGGCGAAAGCTTCGCCTTCCCTTGACAGCGTTCTTGCCTTTGAAAGCGAGGTAATCACGGGGAGCTTTGCGGTTTTGCGAGATATTATCTCAAGGCCTTTTGCGTTGTGTCCCAAAACCCTTATATATGGCAGGCTGCTGTTCATTTTATCCTTTGTAAAGTCGAGCAGAGCGTACATCAAAATGCGCCTTATTCTTGCCATTGTGTAGCGCTTGGTTTTAATTTCGGTACAAAGTCCAGTTAAGTCGCTCTTTTCTCTTGAGGCACGCCAAATTCTGTTTTCGAGTCCCTCGGAAACGTCAAAAAGGGCTGCGATTTTCTCTTTTGTCATAGTTCTCAACTTTAAAACGAGAGCGGTTTCAAGCGATTCTAAGCCGTTTGAAAAGCCGCCGTTTTTAAACTCAGCTTTAAAAAGCTCTGCGGCAGGTGCGGGAGTGAAATCTATAAGGCTCTGCTCGCTTAAATTCTCGCGGATATAGCTTGCAGAAGCGAACTCGCCATTAGGGATTTCAGACAGATGCTCCACCGATTTTCTCAAAACGAGATAAGGCTCGATTTTTGAGCCGAGCTTTGCGATAGCTTTTATATACTCGACCGCGAGAATATCGTTAGGGTTATTTAAACACTCAGCCGCGATCTCGTTTTTTTCTTTAACTGCAAGGCTTCTTGCCTTTGCAAAGGTGTTACCCTCAGAAAGATACTTTTTCAGTTTTTCTTTAACCTCGGCATCATCCAAAAGCGCCACGGCATCGGTAAGAGCTTGCAAATTGCCGCTTTCGCTGCCAAAGCAAATCCTATCTACACCGACGGCGTCAAGCACGCTGACGCCGCCCAAAGCAAAGCGCTCAGCGGTTGCAAGAGCGAAGGTGCTGGGTATCTCAAGCACCAAGTCGGCGCCGCAGATAAGCGCTGCCCTTGCCCTTGTCCACTTATCAAAGAGGGCAAAATCGCCCCTCTGAACAACATTGGGACTCATTGCAACAACGATCTTAGCATCGTAGTCACTTTGTTTTATGGCATTTATCTGATAAAGATGCCCGTTGTGAAAGGGATTATATTCGGCAATTATGCCGTAGATCGCCATATTTCATCTTCTCCAAATTTATTTTTGCGTAAGTAGACAGACGGCGTGAGCCGAAATTCCCTCTTGTCTGCCGGTAAAGCCGAGCTTTTCCTCGGTCGTTGCCTTTATGCTGACGCAGGAAATATCAATTCCCATAGCCTCTGCAACGTTTTTACGCATAGTTTCAATATGCGGGGCAAGTTTAGGATTCTGAGCCACCACTATACTATCAATGTTATTGACCTCAAAGCCTTTTTCTTTTACAAATGCGCAGACCTTTTTAAGCAGCTCTATACTGTCTGCACCAAGGTAGGCGTTATCATTATCGGGGAAAAGCTTACCTATATCGCCAAGGGCGCAGGCACCAAGAATAGCGTCCATTATGGCATGCACCAGCACGTCGGCATCAGAATGTCCGTCAAGGCCCATTGTGTGCTCAATTTTAACTCCGCCTAAAATGAGGTCTCTCCCCTCTTTAAGCTTATGAACGTCGTAACCGTTTCCAATTCTAAGCATTTTCCCGCTCCTTTAAATAAACTTCTGCAAGAATCAAATCTTCGGGGGTTGTGATCTTAATATTTTTATAATCGCTATCGACTATATAAACACTTCTGCCGATTGCCTCGACAAGCTGGCAGTCGTCTGTATAGTCTTTGTTGTTTTTTACAGCTTCTTGTAGCGCCAACTTATACAGATTCATCTCAAAGACCTGCGGGGTCTGGGCGATCCTCAAGGCACTTCTGTCGGGGGTCGACTCTATAATTTCATCAGAGGAAACCTGCTTGATAGTGTCCTTGACCTTGACTCCAAGCGCCGCCGCCATTTTGTCATTTATAATAACCTCCTCATAGATCTTATCAATAAGCTCGGGGGTTATCATAGGCCTTGCGGCGTCGTGAATCATAACGCAGTTTGAGGCATCTAAACAGGCGTTAAGACCGTTTTGGACCGATTTTTGCCTTGTATTGCCGCCAAGCACTACCTCATAGGGAACGCTCAAATTTGCGCTTTCTAGGCAGTTTTTTACCCTGTCAATTTTATCCTCAGAGGTTACGACAACTATTTTATCGGTGCATTTGGAGTCGTCAAAGGCTTTTACAGAATACATAAAAACCTCTCTGCCACCGATTTTATACATAAGCTTGTCAATACCCTGCATTCTGCTTGCAGAGCCTGCCGCCGCTATTATAATACTTGCGCCCATAACATCAAATTCCTTACTTTTTAGTTAATTTGGCAAAGTTTGCCATGATCTTTTTAGTTCCGATCTCGAAGCTGACCTCGACCAAGGTGTCGTTTGCCATAGGAGTCATAGAAATTACAAGTCCGTCACCGAAAACGCGGTGGTGAACAACATCGCCGACCTTGTAATCAAGGCTGCTTAACTGCGGCTTTTGGGTAACGACTGCCGATCTTTCAAACATAGGCTTGTTACTTTTCTGAGCAAAGCTGCTTTGAGAAGAATAGAAAGAGTTCTCCGAAAAATCAGAGCCGAAGAAGTTATCCTCATAAGACGGCTCGCTGTAGCAGTTATCAATAATCTCCTTAACGCTATCGGGGATCTCCTTTACAAAGCGGGATATCTTATTGCGCTGGCTCCTGCCGTACATCATACGGTAGGCGCAGCTTGTAAGGTAAAGCCTTTTTCTCGCACGGGTCACGCCGACATAGGCAAGGCGGCGCTCCTCCTCAAGCTCTACCCCATCATTAAAGCTCATAAGGCTGGGGAAAAGCCCATCCTCCATTCCTGCAAGGAAAACGTTATCAAATTCAAGTCCCTTTGCCGAGTGTATGGTCATTAAAACAACGGTGTCGGCATCGGCATCATAGTTGTCAATATCGCTCATAAGCGAAACCTCTTCAAGATAATCCGATAGGGTTGCGCCGGGGTTTTCCTCGCTGTAGCGAGTCATGGTGTTGACAAGCTCCTGAACGTTGTCAGCGCGGGTAAGCCCCTCGTCGCCGAGAGCTCTGAGATATGCATCGTAGCCGCTCTCGCGAATTACCTCAGCCACAAACTGTCCAAGGTCATCGCAGGTCTGGCTTTTTTCGATAAGCGAGTTTATCATTTTACCAAACGAGCACATTGCGTTTGCTGAGCGCTTTAGCGCGGTGTACTCATCTGCCCTGCAGACAGTTTCAAAAAGGCTTTGGCCGAGGGTTCTGGAAATGTCCCTTGCCGCTTTGACGCTGGTTTCGCCTATACTGCGCTTTGGCTGATTGATAATTCGCTCTAATCTAAGCTCATCCTCGGGATTATTTATAACACAAAGATAGGAAACAATATCCTTGATCTCCATTCGGTCATAGAATCTATGTCCGCCGATAATGCGATACGGGATTCCCGATTTTACAAAGCTACGCTCAAAGTTACTCGACTGCGAGTTTGTTCTATACAGAATTGCGCAGTCGCTGTAACTGCCGCCTGCGGCAATATGGTCGAGAATCTTCTCGGTTACATATCCTGCCTCTCCGCGCTCATCATCGCAACGGTACTGCACGATTCTTTCACCCTCGCCCGCGCTCGTCCACAGATTTTTGCCCTTTCTGGCTCTGTTATTCTTGATAATAGCATTTGCGGCATCAAGAATATTCTGTGTACTGCGGTAGTTTTGCTCTAAGCGGATAACCTTAGCGTTATCAAACTGATTTTCAAAATTCAGAATGTTCTCAATGGTAGCGCCTCTGAAGCGGTAGATGCTCTGGTCGTCATCACCCACAACGCATAAATTCTGATGCTCTCCTGCAAGCAGGCTTATGAGCTTGTACTGTGCGGTATTGGTGTCCTGATACTCATCTACCATTATGTATTTGTATCTGTTTCTGTAGTATTCCAGGGTTTCGCTGTCTGTTTCAAAAAGGCGTACCGTGAGCATAATTATATCGTCGAAATCGACGGCATTTGCGCCCTTTAGGCGCGCTTGATACATCGCATAGACCTTTGCAACACTATCCTTATAATAGTCACCCATGGCCGCTGCTTTATACATTTCTGGAGTTATGAGCCTATCCTTAGCGTTGCTGATCTCAGCAGCCAGCTGTTTTGCGGGAAACCTCTTTTCGTCAAGGTGCAGGGCGGCAAGGCACTCTTTAACCACCCTTTTACTGTCATCAGCATCGTAAATGGTAAAGTTTTTCTGATAGCCTATCTTTTCAATATCGCGCCTTAAAATTCTAACACAAGCCCAGTGGAAAGTTCCCGCGTTAACATCTCTGCCTATTTCGCCAAGTGCACGCTCAAGCCTGTCCTTAAGCTCGTTTGCCGCCTTGTTTGTAAAGGTAATGGTGAGAATGTTCCACGGTTTTACAGACTTATAGGCGAGCAACTCATCAGCCTCAGTGCGCTCAGTTTCAGAAAGGCTATCAGCGTCCTCGGCATATCGGTAAAGCAGATCAATATCCTCGTCAGAAATTATTGTCTGCGCCTTGTCGCTATAGTAAGCATCGCCATATTTTACCATATTAACGATTCGGTTTATAAGAACGGTTGTTTTGCCGCTTCCCGCGCCCGCTAAAATTAAGAGAGGACCGTTTACGGTAAAAACGGCTTCTTTCTGGGGAGCGTTAAGGCTGCCGAAATTATTTTCAAGTATTTTCTTTCTTAAACTCAAGAACTTTTGCATACTTCTCTCCATTTTAATAAACTATAAGATAATTGTACCACAATTATTTAAAACGTACAAGTTTATATCCTCTTTTTTTATGTCGGTATTGATTTTTCTTTGGTCGGGTATTATAATATAAAAGGAAATTAAATTTAAGGAGAATATAAAATGGCTTACACAATTACAAAAGACACTATTATTGGCGACATTCTTGACAACGCTCCCGAAACCGCTCCCGTTTTTCTTGAAATGGGTATGCACTGCCTCGGTTGCCCCTCTGCAAGAAGTGAGTCTGTTGCAGATGCCTGCGCAGTTCACGGCGTTAATGCAGACGAGATCGTTGCAAAGCTTAATGCTGCTGCCAACAAATAAGTTAAATTTCAAGCATTAAAGCCCGCTTTGTGCGGGCTTTTTTCTTAAAAAGGAGGGACAATATGGCTCAGATAAATCTGCCGAAACGATTATCGGCTATCTCGCAGCTTGTTGAAAAAGGCTCGCTTGTTGCCGACATTGGAACAGACCACGCTCTGCTCCCCATAAGCCTTGTAGAGAGCGGCATTTGTGAGCGCGTTATCGCATCTGACATTGCCATAGGCCCCCTTCAGTCCGCGAGCAAAAACATCTCGGCACACGACCTTGGTGGAAAAATCGCAACAGTGCTTTCTGACGGACTTGAAAATGTTACCGAATTTGAGCCGCAAAACATCATAATTGCGGGAATGGGAGGAGAAACCATACGCGACATTTTAGCCGCGTCAGCCTATCCCAAGGCATCAAATGCTCTGCTCATTTTGCAGCCCATGACCCACAGCGAGCTACTCAGAAGATTTTTAATAGAGAGCGGCTATTCAATACTCAGCGAAACGGTTGTACGCGAGCAGCACAGATTTTACGTTATAATAACTGCCCGCTTTTTAAATGAGCAAAAGCATTATTTTAAAAATGACTCTGCGGTTTTTGAGCTTGGTGGAATCACCTCTGAAACCAATGAGTGCGGCGGCGAATATCTGTTATGGCAAAAGGGAGTTTTTGAAAAAAATTTGACTCAAATAGAAAAATCCGCCCCGTCTGACGACAAGAACAGACTTTTAGAATATTTTTCAGCGCTCATAAGGGAAACCGAGCGCCGAATGACACAAAACACATAGGAGGCTAATATGGCTACAGTTTTTGAAATCAAAAAGGAGCTTGACAAGTATTTTCCCTTTACAGAAGCAGAGCCTTGGGACAACAGCGGAATTTTGGTCGAGGGTGACCGAGAGGTTACAAGAATCCTTGTTGCACTTGATGCCACCATTCCCGCCATTAAAGAGGCAAAGGGATTTGGCGCAGAGCTTATAATAACCCACCACCCCGTTATATTTAATCCATTAAAGGCGCTTTGTGAGAGCGAGCCTGCGGTTTTGGCTTTAAAGAGCAACATATCTGTTCTCTCTGCGCACACCAACTTTGACATAAGCGAGTTCGGCGCTGATGCGCATCTTAAAAAGCTTCTTTCTGAAAAAGCAGGCTTTAAGGCAGATAGCGTTCTTGACGTAACCCACACCGAGCCTACGCCTCACGGCTTTGGATATGTCGGAACTCTCGACAAGGACTATTCCTGCTCGGAATTTGCAGAGCTTTTAAAAGAGGTTTTCTGCTGCGACAGCCTAAGACTTGTTCCTACCGAAAGGAATATCCGCAAGATCGCCTACTGCTCGGGTGCAGGCGGCGAATACCTAAAGAAAGCCATCGCACTCGGCTGCGACGCATATATAACCGCCGATGTAAAGCATTCAGCCTTTACAGAAGCTTTGAATGCCGAAATTGCACTTTACGCACCGACACACTATCAGATGGAAAAGCCTGCTATGGAAAATTTGGCAAAGCTTGTCTTCTCTCTGTTCCCCGAAACAGATGTACTGCTCAGCAATTTAGAAACCGAGCCGACTATAGTTTTATAAAAGCAAAAATAACCCGCCGATTTCTCGGCGGGTTATTTTTATATAGGTTACGCGCATTTTGCAAGCTCAATAGCAAGCTCTCTGCGGCGACTGCGGATAATTCGCATTTTCTCTTCTCTCTTTTTCTTCTGCACGTATTTATTGATCACACGCTCTGCGGCATAAAAGCAAAGAAAAAGAAAAGGCAGAAAAACTATTGCAGAAATAAGATCTAATAACATATCGGTTACCTCCATTTATATACGATTAAATTTGCGATATTTCGTTTCTGTGATTACATAATATACCATATTTCGCAAATTGTCAATACTTTTTTAAAGATATTTTTGAAATTTCGCAAATTCCCTCTTTACAAATGCAAAAAAGTGCGCTATAATGTAAGCACAACAACAATAAAGGAGTGTCCGTATGAGCCGCGAGGAAACCTTGATGCAGCTAATAAAACTTAAATATCGTAGTTTGCACAATTTCTCACTTGAGTCCGGCATCCCAAATTCAACACTAAACAGTATGTTCAAAAAGGGACTGGGTGGAACCTCGTTTGACACCGTTTTAAAGGTCTGCTCCCTTTTAGAATGTGATATATATTCGCTCATCGACGAGGATAAAAATATCAGCGCCGAGGATCATAATTTCTTTTCAAAATATCTTTCTCTTGACAAGCATTCAAAAGACCTCGTTAAAATAGTTACAGAGCATCAGCTCTCGACAGCGACGGCTGAGAATGTCAAGCCTGCGGCAAAAGTGGTCGAGTTCCCTGCACAGAAAACTCTGTCTGTAAGGACAATGAGGGTTTACGTCAATTCGGCATCGGCAGGCTTTGGCGAGTATCTCGAAGAGTCTGATTACGAGGATTTTGCTGTGGGTGACGAGGTTCCCTATGAGGCTGATTTCGGAATTACCATTCACGGCGACAGTATGACCCCCGAAATTGCTGACGGCGATGTTGTTTGGGTAAGGGCACAGGACAGCGTTGAGTCAAACCAGATAGGCGTGTTTGTTCTTAACGGAGATGCGCTCTGCAAAAAGCTGATTGCGGTCGGCGGCAGATTTTTCCTGCGCTCGCTAAATCAAAAGTACAAGGACATTCCTATTACAGAATACGATTCGCTTAAAGTTATCGGCAGAGTTATTGACGCTACCCCTTTCCCCGCTTACTAAGAAAAACAAAAATGACCCGAAGAAAATTCTTCGGGTCATTTTTTATTTTAGTTATTTAAAAATTCTTTTATTTTTTCTGCAAGAGCGGGGGTTATTCCTTTCACCTTACAAAGCTCATCTACAGATGCCTCGCGCATTGACTTTAGAGTTTTAAACTCATCAAAAAGCGCCGCCGCCTTTGCCTTTCCTATGCCCTCGATCTGAGTGAGAGAAAGCACAAGCGAAGCCTTTTTGTGCTTACCCTGCTGGAAGGATATGGTGTATCTATGAACCTCGTCTTGAATTTTGCTTACCAGAGTAAAGGCGCTGCGGTTTGACGAGATCGAGATCTCCTGACCGTTTGTGATAGCTCTGGTGCGGTGCTTACCGTCCTTTACCATTCCGAAAACGTTTGTAGAAATTCCAAGCTCCTCCAAAACCGGCATGACCGCTCCAACGTGACCTTTTCCACCATCTAAGAGAATTAAATCCGGTAGTCTGCCAAAGCCCTGCGTTTTATCCTCGGCGTTTAAATACTCGGTAAAACGCCTATGGAGCATCTGGCGCATGGCACAGTAGTCGTCCTGAATAAGCTGGTCCTTAATCGTAAACTTTTTATAGGCGCTTTTAAGGGGTCTGCCTTTTTCAAAAACTACCATTCCGCCAACGATATATTTATCGCCGAGGTTTGAAATATCGTAACTTTCGATATACTCGGGCGGACTTTCAAGCGATAACAAACGCATAAGCTCATCGAGCGCCGCAATTTCCCTGCCGCTGACCTTAGAGAGAGCCGCAAGGCCCTCAGCAGCGTTGTTTTGGGCAAGCTGCACAAGACGATATTTTTCATTTTTCTGCGGAACACTTATCTTTACATTTTTCCCGCTTCTCTCGCAAAGCAATTTTTCTATAACCGCTCTGTCCTCAAGCTGCAGGTTGAGATAAATTTCGCGCGGAATGTTATCAGCATCGCTGTAATACTGCGCCAAAAACTGCGAAAGCATTTCAGAAAAGGGCGGCTGGCTATCAAAAATATGCTGGCTGCTATCGCAAAGCCTACCCTTTCTATATTTAATAACGCAGATACAACACTTTCTATCCCCTGCCGAAATAGCAACAAAGTCACAATTCACCTTGCCGTTTAAGAATATCTTCTGCTCTTCCCTTATCTTTTGAGCGGCGAAAATTCTATCCCTCAGCCTAGCAGCAAGCTCAAAGTCAAGCGCTTCAGAGGCGCTTTGCATCTGCCTTTCGAGCTCGGGAATATCTATTTCGCCGTTGCCCTTTATAAACTTTACCGCCTCAGAGAAGCTATTCATATACTCCTCCTGCGATATTTTTCCGCTGCAAACGGCGCTACACTGCCCCAAATGGTGCCTTAGACACGGGCGTCGCTTACCAAAATCGCGCGGAAAGCGGCGGCTGCAGGTCGGCAGTCTGAAGATCTTATTAGCATCCTCTGCTATTTGTTTTACGGCAAAGGCGCTCATATAGGGGCCTATAAACTTAGAACCGTCCTTACAGCTGACGACCTCTGACTGCTTGGCACTTGTGATCTTTGGGTACTGCCCTGCCGAGATCTTAACATAGTGATATCCCTTATCGTCTTTTAAAAGGATATTGTACTTAGGGGTGTGCTGCTTTATGAGGTTACACTCCAAGACAAGCGCCTCAAACTCGCTGTCGCAGAGGATATGCTCAAAATCGTCCACCCTTATTACCATCTGATAAACCTTAGGAAGATGCGCCTTAATGTTGCGAAAATACTGCACAACGCGGTTTTTAAGCTTTTTCGCCTTGCCGATATATATTATTTCGCCGCTACTGTCGCGCATAATATAAACTCCGGGAAGAAGCGGAAGCTCAAGGGCTTTTTGTCTGAGCTTTAATATCTTTTCGTGGTTTTCCTGCACTTGTGCACACCTCCTTTTAAAAAAAATAAGGCTGCTATTGCAAAAGCAAAAGCAGCCGTCAAAACACGATTATTCGGAAAAACCGGAATCTACAAGCGCAATAAGGCTCTCAACTGCGGCGGCCTCATCATCACCGTCTGCTATGATCTTGATAACTGTTCCGCCGATGATGCCGAGCGAAAGAATACCAAGAAGGCTCTTTGCATTAACGCGGCGCTCCTCTTTTTCTACCCAAATCGACGATTTGAACTCATTTGCCTTCTGAATAAAGAATGTAGCGGGGCGAGCGTGAAGCCCGACCTGATTTTTAACTTCAACCTCTTTAACAAACATTGCAATCACCTCATAAGTTACAAAGCCGGATAGAAGATCCGCTTAAATTGTTACTTATATTATAAACAATGAGGCAAAATTCGTCAATAATTTAGTTTAACAGACTTAAATTTTCTCTTTATTGTACGCTCTGCTTTTAAAAATATTCCTTCGATTTGTGCACTTTTAACATATTTTTTTAACAATTCTGTGCAGTAGTAAAGAACAAGCATAAAATACCTAAAATAAAATTTCCCAAATATGCTCTCTTTTGTTGAAATACTGCGTGGTTTATGATATAATGAATTTTAGATTTGCATTGAAAGGATACTCAAAAAATGAGCAGAAAAAACATTGCGGCGCTTGTTATGGTTATAATATTAGTTACAAGCTTTTTTTCGGGATGTAAAAGCAGCGGCAAAAACGGTGATTTTTATCCCTACAAGCTGTCGGACTATGTAACACTTGGAGATTATGCAGAAATTGACTACAAGCCTCTTGAGATCTCGGTTACCGACGAGGATGTTGATAATGAGATCCGTGCAAGGTTTAAGGAAAACGAGCTTACAACCATGCAGGAAAAGCAAGGCGCGATCATAAACGGCGACACCGCTATTATAAACTATGTCGGCTATCTTGACGGCAAGACCTTCGAGGGCGGAAGCGCTCAGAACTCTCTTCTTGAGATAGGCTCGGGCAGATTTATTGACGGCTTTGAGTCGGGCCTTATTGGAAAGACGGCAGGCGAAACCGCCACATTAAACCTTAAATTTCCCGATGGATACCACAACGCAGACTTTGCAGGCAAGGATGTTGTTTTTGAGGTTGAAATCACAAGGGTCTTTGAAACTGTTTACCCCGAGATAACCTACGAAAACATTTCAAAAATAACCCCTCTCTTATCCCTTGATAAGTACAAAAAAGAGGTTTACGACGAGCTTCTTGAGGAAAAGACCGAGGAGATAACAACCTCTAACAGAAATGCCCTCATTACTTCGGTTATCGAGTGCTGCGAGATCAAGAAATATCCCGAGGCAGAGGTTGAGGATTACAAATCCGAACTGATAAAGAGCTACGAAAAAGCGGCAAGCAGCGACAGCCTCACTCTTGAGACCCTTGTTTCGTACAACGGGCTTACAATGGAGCAGTTTGAGGAAAGAATGGAACAATCCGCCAAGAATTTGGTTGCAAAAGAAATGGTTTTCCTTATGATTGCGCAAAAGGAAAAGCTTGAGATAACCAGCGAGGAATATGAAAAAAATCTCGCTATCCAGATGAACTCCGCCAAGATAACATCAAGAAAAACCTTTTTGGAGGCGGTCGGCGAGGACACCTTTAAGGGACTATTGCT
This sequence comes from Oscillospiraceae bacterium, assembly GCA_017461245.1. Lineage (GTDB taxonomy): Bacteria > Bacillota > Clostridia > Oscillospirales > Ruminococcaceae > SIG578. Next base: position 12,455 of record JAFTYW010000031.1, on the reverse strand, counting down.
TGTTGAAAAGGCAGTTGACCATTTAGATGCTCTGCTGACATCGGACAAAAAATGAGAAACGATTACATTATGGATATGATTGAGGATTTTGGTGAGTTTCTCCTTAATCTAAAGGCAAAGACAACTCACAACGAGGAGTTTTCAACGGTAAATCACGATGAAAATCTCGGCGATGCAGGGCTTCAAGGCATTATGCTCAAAAGAATGTGCGCCGCAGGCAACATAAACGAGGCGGAAAACCTCCTTTTTGACCTGCTGGATGCTCACCCCGAGCCCGATTATTTTTATATAGCTTTAGACTTTTACAAGGAGCTCTCGCTATACACCGACAAGCAGCTTTTCGACTGCGATTTTTCGCAGGATGAAATTGCAGCAGGGCTCAGCGAGGTTATAGCGCTTGCAGAGGAGCACGGCATTTCGCACACAGATCTTTAAGGCACAGCAAACGGAAGAAGGCAAATTTATGGTATACGAAAAATCCTGCGGCTCGGTTCTTTACCGAAAAGAGCGCGAGCTGCGAATTTTAATTATTAAGCAGGCACGAAACGGCAACTGGTCTTTCCCTAAAGGACACGTTGAGAACGACGAAACTGAACACGAAACAGCAATCCGTGAGGTTTTTGAAGAGGTTGGTATCAAGGTTTCTCTTATTGACGGATTTCGCGAGGTTATTTCCTACAACCCCAAATCAAACGTTTCAAAAGAGGTCGTTTACTTCGTTTCAGAGCCTGACTCCCCTGCAGTTAAGATACAAAAGGAAGAGGTAAGCGACTACAAGTGGCTGAGGCCCAAGCAAGCTTTCAGAACTCTCACCTTTAAAAACGACAAGGATGTTCTTAAAAAGGCTCTCGATTTCTTAAAAGAGCAAGGCAGAATATAAATTAAAAAGCCGACTGAAAATTTCAGTCGGCTTTTTTTTACTCTTCAATTGCTATGGGATCATCAGTAGTGGTCTCGGTGTCTGTCGGTTTTTCGTGTTCTGTCGGTATTTCCGGATCAGTTGGTGTTTCGGGGTCGGCTGGGGTTTCCGTTTGAGTAGGAACAGAAACGATTTCCTCCTCGCTCTCGACAGGAACAGAGGTGTTCTCCTCAGTTTCGGTAGGAATGGATGTAACTTCATCTTCGTTCTCAGTGGGAACTGAGGTTTCTACATCAGCAGGAATGTCTGACTCAGTATTTGAGCTTGCTGACGAGGTAGAAGTTTCGTTCTTTGACGACGAGCTTTCATCATTGCTACTTGTGCCTGTCTGGCTTGAGCTTGAGCCAATTCCGGAACTCGAATTTGAGCTTGAATCCGAGTTTGAGCCTAAGTTTGAGCTTGAACCTGAACTTGTGGACCACGAAGGTCTTGAAGATGTAGGTCTTCTTGAAGAGCTTGTATCCTCATTGGGAATATAGATGCTTCCGTCATAGCCCGACGAAACATCGTTATTCTGGTCGCTTCCCTTATTCTTTGTGGCAGAGTTTACATCAACTACCCTACTCTCGCCGCTTCTGACTCGTCTTGCCATAACAACAAGGCGCTGGTCCTCATACTCGTAATAGCAGGTTGAAAGGGTTAAGATGTTATCGGTTGCCTTAACATCAACAGGAATGTTAAATATCGACCTTGCGCGGACACCGCTTATAAATTCTTCAAACATTTCATTTGTGGTAAGGTTAAGGACATTATAATAGTCAAAATAGTTCTTATCCTTACTGTCTACGCTGCAGGTAAACACCGCAAAGACCTTCCAATCCATCTCCTCATAAACAGTATCAAAGGAGATGAGCGGATGCTGACGGTAATATGTAATAGCGTTGCTTCCCTTGTAATAATTTTCAAGGTCAGAGAACATCTGGTTGTCGCTCTTCATATTGTGACCGTGCAGAACGGTGTTAAAATTGAGCTGATCAAAGCTGTTTCTGTAATCCATAAAGGGAGTGCCGTGGCGCTCCTTCTTTTTATTGAAGTTATGTGTCAGATAAAAATCATTATCATCGGTCTGAACGACGGGGTAATTTATCTGGCTGTCCTCGATCTCTATCCAACCGACGATGTCCTCGTTTTTATTGTATAGTAGGCCGAACTGCTCAAGGTAGCCATCAGGATATTCAATATCTGCTGACGGTTTTTCGGCTTTGAGGGTCTCAAGGCTTGTATAAAGATTTTTGTTCTGCTGAATTCCAAAGAAGAAATTAAGCACAACACTCGCTGAAACAATAAGAGCAACAAGAGCGGTAAGAAAAACAGATTTTCTTATCTTTTCGCTCGTGACATCATATTTATTCGGGAGAATATTAAATGCAAATCTTGCCATTTTAGCCTTAAACGAGTTATCCCCTTCCATTATAACAGGTGCGCTCTGCTCCTGTGTTTCCTCTTCTGCGGCAGAATTACTAAACATAAGCTTGCCTTTAATTTCCTCAAGACTTTCGTTGCTATTAGCAATCTCAGAAACAGGAATTCTCTGGCAATTAAAGATTGCGGCGCCGATTATAATTTTTCTTATCATATCAAAGGCGTGCATAGAGGCAAGCTCTCTGATCTTCTCTCTTGTTTCGTTGCCTCTGGGGGCAAGCTCAAATCTCTTTACCCAGACTGTCTGACTATTGCAGACCGCGATAAATACAAGACCTACCTGCTCGCCAAAGCTTGCGGCAGGGCCTGCATAACCTGTTACTGCAACTGCCATATCAGCGCCTGCGGCCCTCATAGCGCCGACAGCCATCTGGCAGGCGGTTTCAGCGCTTACTGCGCCAAGCTCCTTAAGGGTAGTTTTATCTACACCCAAGAATTCGTTTTTTACTCCCTCGCTGTAGCTTGTAATTCCAAGCCCAAAGCAGAGCGAAGCGCCCGAAATATCGGTAATTTTCTTGGAGATAAGGCCGCCTGTGCAGGACTCGGCGGTTGCCAGGGTTATCTTTTCAGAAACAAGCCGACTTACAACAGCGTGCTGAATAGAGGGGCTGTCAACGCCGTAAACCGCGTCGCCAAGTCTTCTCTTTATTTCCTCAACTGCGGCGCCCGTCTGCTCGTCTGCCTCGCTCTGAGTTTCGGCAAAGGAGGTTACGCAGACATCAATTTTACCGCCCTCGGCATAGGTTGCGATATTGGGGGAATTTTTCTCTATCATATCGTCAAGAGCGGTTGCGATGAGCGACTCGCCCATACCGAAAACGTTGACGGTTTTAACGCAGCTATGCACGCCCGACATTGCCTTTACAAAAGGCTTTACCTCTTTTTCGAACATGGGTTGCATTTCGTGCGGCGGGCCGGGGAGCAGGATGATGCACTGATTTCCGCTCTTTAAAATGCAGCCCGGCGAAAGTCCGTTATCGTTTTTAAGCACCTGGCATCCCTCAGGCAGCATTGCCTGGCGGATATTATTATCTGGCATTTTATCGCCCTTTTTAGCAAAATAGGCTTCGATTTTATCAAGAGCCTCTTTATTGACTGTAAGCTTTATCTCAAGCATCTCGCAGATAGCCTCTTTAGTAAGGTCGTCCTTTGTAGGACCGAGGCCGCCTGTAAGAATAACGATATTGGCATGACTTAGTGCATCAGCCACAGCGCTTTTTACGGCAGACTTACTATCGCCGACACAAACCTGTTTTAAAACCTTTACACCGAGGTGCAAAAGCTGCTCAGAGAGATACTGTGCATTGGTATTTATCTGTTTGCCGCTTAACACTTCATTTCCAACGGCTATAATTTCAGCGTTCATTTTTTTCCTCCGTTCTCTCTTTAACGCGGGCTAAAAGGCTGACACAAACTCGGTTTCAACCGTTTCGACCGCCTCATTGACCAGCGCCTCAATATCCATAACGCTCTCAACCTTTTCAAAATCAGATAGGTTGGGCTTGGTTTTGGGGTGCTTGGGGGTAAAGACAGTGCAGCAATCCTCAAACGGCTGGACCGATATATCAAAGGTTTCAATTTTTCTTGAAATTGCAACTATCTCTTCCTTATCCATCCCGATAAGTGGGCGGAAGGTCGGAAGGGTTGACACAGCGTCGGTACACTGTATCGAGGGCAGGGTCTGGCTTGCGACCTGTCCCAAACTCTCGCCCGTTATAAGCGCGAGCGAGCCGTTTTTCTCTGCGATCTTATTTGCAATTCTCATCATAAAGCGACGCATAACAAGAGTTGAATACTCTTCCTTTACCCTATCCCTTATCTGCTCTTGAATTTTGGTAAAGCAGACTGTATAAAGCTTGATTCTGCCTGTATAGTGGGTCATCTGGCGAAGCAGATCTTTGACCTTTTCAAGCGCTCTTTCGCTTGTATAGGGTGGGCTCGCAAAGTGAATTGCGGAAAGCTCCAATCCCCTCTTTGCCATCATATATCCTGCAACGGGGCTGTCAATTCCGCCAGAGATGAGGAGCATTGCTCTGCCGCCCGTTCCTGTGGGGATACCGCCCGCTCCGTCCGTCTGAGCAGAGTGGATATAGGCAAACTTATCTCTTACCTCGATGACCACAGAAACCTCGGGGTCAATAACGTCGACCGAAAGGTTGTGGTACTTTGAAAGCAGGTAGCCGCCTACCTCACGGCAGATTTCGGGAGAGGTCAGCGGGAATTTTTTGTCCGAGCGCTTTGCAAGCACCTTAAAGGTTTTTGCAAAGGAGAGCTGATTTTTTAGATACTCTGCGGCGGTTTTCTTAATTGTTTCCATATCCTTTTCGATCTCGCAAGCGCGACAAAAAGCGCTTACGCCGAAAACCTTGGACACAATATCGCAGGCCGCGTCCATATCAAAAAACTCATCTTTAGGCTCTATTGTTACAGTCGACTGAGCCTTTTTGGCATCGACCTTGCCAAGATGAGCCATCCTGCGCCTTATGTTTTTTATCATAGCGTCCTCAAAGGTGCTTCTGTTAAGACCCTTGAGAGCGATCTCGCCGTTTTTAATGAGAATGATTTCCTTCATTTGTTCCTCCGAACAGTTATTTTATCTTTTGAAGAGTGTTTAAAGCGTCTTTTATGCCGCCAAGCAGAGTATCAACATCGCTCTCGGTATTATCGGCGCTGAAACTAACTCTTATAGCGGTATCAACCGCCAGATTTGAAAGCCCCAACGACGTCAGCACGTGGCTGCGGTTGCCCTTGGCGCAAGCAGAACCACCCGAAATGTATATATCACGCTCCTCTAAAAAGTGGAGCATTGTTTCGGACTTTACCGCCATACTCGAAAAATTAACGATATACGGGCAGGCGTCGGGAGTGCTGTTTATAACCACACCGTCTATTTCCTTAAGACCGCTGACAAGGCGGTTTGAAAGCTCTTTTATCTTTGAATAAGCGGCGGGCATATTCCTCACAGCCTCGTCGCAGGCTACCCCGAATGCAGCTATTGATGCGGCATTTTCTGTTCCCGGGCGCATCTTATTTTGCTGCTCGCCGCCAAAGATAAGAGGCGAGATCTTAGTTCCTTTTTTAACAAATAGAGCGCCGACGCCTTTTGGGGCGTGAATCTTATGTGCGCTTACGGTAAGTAGGTCTACGCCGAGTCTGCCTGTATGAACAGGTATCCTGCCGAAAGCCTGCACCGCATCGCAATGCATAAGTACCTTAGCATTTTTTCTTCTCGCGGCGGCGGCTATAAGAGCAACGTCGTTTACAGCGCCTATCTCGTTATTGACAAGCATAACAGACACTAAAATCGTTTTATCATCAACGGCCCGCGCAACATCGTCGGGGCTTATTTTACCGCTTTTATCGGGCTTTACGTAAACCACCTCAAAGCCTCTTGTTTCAAGCTCTTTTGCCGCCTCTATAACCGAGGAATGCTCGTAACTTGACACGATTATCTTGTTTCCGCGGCGGCGGTGAGCGTGAGCCGCACCTAAGAGTGCCGTGTTATTGCTTTCAGTTCCTCCGCTTGTAAAGAAAAGTTCTCCCTCGCGGCAGGAAAGCGCAGAGGCGATAATGCGGCGGGCGGTTTTTATCTCCTGCTCAGCCTTAAAGCCGAGGGTGTGAAGCGAAGAGGGATTTCCAAAACATTCGGTCATAACATAAAGCGCCTTTTCTGCCGCTTTTTTGCTCACAACGGTGGTTGCGCTGTTATCAAGATAGACCATTTTGTTTCCCCTCCTCTTAAAATTTTAATCCACTCTATATTATACAACAGTTTTATTACTATTTCAAGCCACTAATTGTGTTTTAACAGTTTATTCCTCTCACGATAATCGGGCATATATTTTTCTATAAGGGCATAAAACCTCTTGCCGTGATCTTTGTGCTTTATATGGGCAAGTTCGTGAACTATAACGTAGTCGACTGCTTCCAGCGGCTTTTGCATCAAAAGATATGAAAAGCAGAGGCTGTTTTTGCCGCTACAGCTGCCAAAGCGGGTGCGGGCAGAGGTTATTTTAATGCCGCTTGGCTTTAATCCCATAAGCGCGCTGTATTCCATAACCTTTGCGGGTATGTAATCCTTTGCGGCTTTTTTAAGGGTAGCAATTTGCTCATCGCTCAGCGGAGTGTAATTTTCTCTGCGCTCTCTTACCCTCTCGATAGCCTTTTTAAGCCACTCGCGATGTCCCTCAACAAACCTTTCAATCTGAGCATCGGTTACAAAAAATGGCGCTCGCACTATGACCTCAAGCTCACGGGTTACCTCAATAGCGAGGCTTTTTCTTTTGGAGCGAACAACTCTGTAATCGGTCATATTTCCTCCTCGGGCAAGAGGGATAGCATATCCTCTGTAAGAACTGTTATGCCGTTTTTAATAAGCAGGTCGGCGGCAACTCCGTTTCCTTTTATGAGAGTGCCCGAAAAGCTTCCGTCATAAATTTCAGATGACGAGCAGGCGGGGCTTTTAGCCTTCATTATGGCATATTTACAGCCGTGCTTTTTAGCCGTTTCAAGCGCGATCTCAGCTCCTTTATTATACTCGGCCGTCCTATCCTCGCCTTTTTTGCTCACGACCCGCTCTCCCACTCTTTCGCATGGTGTGCGGGGGCAGGAAAGGCCGCCGTCCATCTCAGGACAGACGGGAATAAGATCGTGCTTCTTTGAAAGGGCCATAACCGCATCGCAGGGCTTGCTCTTGCCGTCATAGCGGCAGCTGCGCCCCAAAAGGCAGGCGCTGACTAATATGTTCATTTGATTTTCTCCCCGTTTAAAATAACCTCGGTAAGTACGTTTTCTCTATACGAAAGCTTCATCGAAAAAAATGGTTCGTTTTTATCTAAAAGGTCGAAGAAATAGTAATCGCCCTCCCAGAGATCTAACTCTCGGAGCCTTGATTTATCAACCCATTCAAGCCTTCCCTCGTCGCACTCCTTTATCTCGCCCTCAAACTCGGTAGCGGTAAAAAGGTGCATATAGTCGGTCGGGTACGGCGGGCAGTCGAAGGTAACAATAGCGCGAAAGGCGAGGTTTTTAACCCTAAGACCCGTTTCCTCAAAAATCTCACGCGTGGCACACTCTTCGGGGCTTTCGCCCTCCTCAAATCTGCCGCCGACGCCTATCCACTTGTCGCGGTTTACGTCGTTTTCCTTTTTGATTCTATGAAGCATCAGATACTTGCCGTCTTTTTCAATATAACAAAGGCTTGTGTTTTGCATAAAACTACTCCATTTGAAAAAAGCCGCCGTGTGATTTTTCGGCGGCAATTTTATTATTTTTGCTGGGGTTTAAAGCTGTCCTTTAAGGTAACCGCTCTGTTAAAGCAGTTATCATTTTTGGTATCTTTACAGAAATATCCCATTCTGACAAACTGGAATTTTTCTCCAGCTTGTGCCGACTCCAGAGCGCGTTCAAGCTTTGCATTTTTGCAAACTTTAAGCGAATCGGGATTTAAGAAATCGAGATAATAACTGCCCTCGGGAATGTCGATAAGATTATCGACGGTAAAGAGGCGGTCGTAGAGCATAAGCTCGGCATCAATACAGTCGTCTGCCGAGACCCAATGGATTGTTCCCTTGATCTTTCTGCCGTCAACGGGGTTTCCGTTTTTGGTTTCAAGGTCGCAGGAGCAGATAATTTCGGTAACTTCGCCGTTTTGGTCCTTAATGATCTCATCGCAACGGATGATATAAGCGCCCATAAGGCGAACCTCTCCGCCGGGCTTTAATCTAAAGAACTTCGGTGGCGGAACCTCGGCAAAGTCAGAGCGCTCGATATAAAGATTTCTTGTAAAGGCGACCTTTCTTGTTCCTGCTTCGGCGTCATTGGGATTATTGGGCAGGTCAAAATACTCTGTTTCTCCCTCGGGGAAGTTAGAAATTGTAACCTTAACGGGATCGCAAACCGCAATTCTGCGCTGGGCGGTGGCGTTAAGTTCTTCACGCAGGCAGTGCTCCAAGAGAGCATAGTCAACAACGCTGTAAGCCTTGGAAACGCCTGCTCTGCCGACAAAGTCGAGGACAGAAGCAGCGGTGTATCCTCTGCGCCTTAAGCCGCAGAGGGTGGGCATACGTGGGTCATCCCAGCCGTCTACCTTTTTGGTTTCAACAAGCTCTCTAAGATAGCGCTTGCTCATTACAACGCCCGTTACATTAAGCCTTGCAAACTCATACTGATGGGGCGGCTGCTCAAAACCGACGTTATCAACGACCCAATCGTAAAGCGGGCGGTGATTTTCAAACTCTAATGAGCAGAGCGAGTGGGTTATGCCCTCAATGGCATCCTGCAGAGGATGAGCAAAGTCGTAAAGCGGATAGATGCACCACTTATTGCCCTGCCTGTGATGATGCTGGCGGCTGATACGGTAGATAGCGGGGTCTCTCATATTCATATTGGGAGATGCCATATCAATTTTTGCGCGCAGGGTGCAGGCACCGTCCTCAAACTCGCCGTTTTTCATTCTCTCAAAAAGGTCAAGGTTTTCCTCAACGCTTCTATTTCTATAGGGGCTCTCCTTGCCGGGCTCGGTGAGAGTTCCTCTGTACTCTCGCATTTGTTCTGCATTAAGGTCACAGACATAAGCCTTGCCCTCGCGGATAAGCTTTACGGCAAATTCATAGCACTTCTCAAAGTAGTCCGAGCCGTAAAAAATATTATCGGGCACAGCGCCGAGCCAACGAAGGTCCTCTTCTATAGACCTTACGTACTCATCGTCCTCACGGGCGGGGTTGGTGTCGTCATAGCGCAGGTTAAACTTGCCGCCGTACTTTTTAGCGGTGGCGTAGTTAATGTAGATAGCCTTTGCGCTGCCGATGTGAAGATAGCCGTTGGGCTCGGGGGGAAATCTTGTCTGAATCGCCTTTACCTTGCCCTCAGCTAAGTCCTTATCTATAATTTCGTGGATAAAATTTGAAGCTATTTCCAAATTTAACAACCTTTCTGTTTGCCTTATTTTGCGTTTTCGAGTCTTTCCTTTACCTTATCGGCGCCGAGAATTTTCATGATCTCGTAAAGGTCGGGCGAGTTTCTTCTGCCCGTTATTGCCACTCTGAGCACCATACTTACGTCGCCGACGTGACCCTTATAAAGCTCGGGGTTCTTTTTGTAAAGCTTTGTTTTGGGAGCAAAGCCGAGCTCTTCTGCAAGATTTGTAACCTTGCCAAACCAGGTTTCCTGGTCGTCATTTTCGTCATAAAGCTCGCTGTAGCGGTTTAAAATCTCAAGCTTGTCCTCGCTACTTACTGTTTCGGGGAACTCGCCGCTTTGAGTAAACAAATCATCATAGAAGAAGGAAACGTAAGCTTTTACCTCGTTCCATTTTGCGATGTCCTTACGGGGCTTTTCGCAGCCTCTGCCGATCGAGAGTATCCTCTTGGCGTAGTCAGGGTCTGCAGTGAACTTGTCATAAAGCTCGCTATCGTTATCCTTAGCCCAAGCAGTTACCTGCTCGTAAACGTCCTCAGCGGTCATAACGCTGATGGTGTTGCGGCTGACGTCGATAAGCTTGTCCATATCAAAAAGGCATCCCGAGATGCTCATTTTATCGGGAGAGAACTTAAAGTCATCAAGGGGAGCGGTGGGATTAGCGATGCGCCATTCCTCAAAGTTGGAGTTAAGAAGCGTCATAATATATTCCATAACGCTGCCTGCCGAGAAGCCCTGCTCGTAGTAGTAAGCGAGTGAAGCCTCGGGGTCCTTGCGCTTGGAGAGCTTACGCTTTGTGCCGTTATCAAGCTTCATAAGCTGGGCAACGTGCATATAATGCGGGAGCGGGAAGCCTAAAGCCTTAAAGAGCTGAACGTGGAAAGGCAGAGTTGCAAGCCACTCCTCGCCTCTTACAACGTGGGTAACGCCCATTGTCTTTTCATCAACAGAGTGAGCGAAATGGTAGGTCGGGATTCCGTCAGACTTGAGCATAACGTGGTCAATATCGTTTTCGGGGAATTCCAGTCTGCCTTTAATAAGGTCGTCTATATGGTCGGTCTTACTCGGGTCGCCCTGCGAGCGAAAACGAAGAACGAACTTTTCGCCGTTTTTGACCTTTTCCTCGATTTCCTCGTAAGAGAGGTTGCTACAAGCGGCATACTTGCCATAATAGCCGAAGTTATCTTTATTTTGCTCCTGCTCTTTGCGCATTTCTTCAAGGCGCTCTTCGCTGCAGAAGCAGGGATATGCCCTGCCCTCTGCAATGAGCTTTTTAGCATAAGCCTTATAAATGTCGGCACGCTGGCGCTGGTAGTAAGGTCCATAGGAACCTACCTCGCCGTCAGCGGTTGCGCCCTCGTCAAAGATAATATTATATCTCTTAAGCGAGCTTAAAAGAATTTCAACTGCACCCTCTACCTCACGCTTTTGATCGGTGTCCTCAATTCTTAAAATAAAGGTGCCGCCGCTCTGGTGCGAAAGGCGTTCGCAGGTTACTGCGGGAAAGAGGTTTCCGAGATGCACAAAGCCTGTGGGGCTGGGTGCAAGGCGGGTAACGCAGGCCCCTTCGGGCAGGTTTCTTGCGGGATATTTTTTCTCTATCTCCTCGATGGTAAGTGTAGCCTCGGGGTAAAGCAGGTCAGCAAGTTTTTTATAGTCTGCCATTATTTTTTCTCCGTTTCTTTTTGGCCTAAATTTGCACATAAATATACATATTATATTTTATAACTTATGCTCTCCAATGTCAAGATTTTTCCCCGTTTTAAAGCCATTTTCCCGCTAATTTAAAATGACGTATCCAAGATTTAAGTAGGCGGCAAACAAAAGCCACAAAAGGTAAGGTATCTGCAGGTAGGCGGCGAGCGGGCTTACTCTATAAAAGCGCACTATCATAACCACCACAAGCGCAATCAAAAGAAGCAGCCAGACAAAAGCGAGCGTGAGCGCGCCGAGGTTAAAGAAGAGAAACGGCCAGATAAAGTTTGCTATAAGCTGCAGGTAATAGGCCTTTGCTGCATCATCGCTGTTGCCTTTTGAGATAACAAGTGTTATTGAAACTGCCATAAGGGTGTAAAGGACAGTCCACACTATCGGAAACAGCACGGCGGGCGGCGCGAGCGACGGCGCTTTTAGTGCGGCAAACTTTTCGTCGGCGCGGGTTAAAAGGCCTACTATAAAACCACCGCCGAGTGAAAGAGCAAGGTTAAAAATAAACGGCAGAGGCCTGAGTACTATGCTTTTTTTCATATTATTCCCCCAAATAAAGTTGTGTATTTAATTGTATTCGGGTGAGGCGCAAAAAAGCACAAAAAATGGAGCGGCTATGCTGCTCCTTTTTTGTGTTGGTTTAGCTTCTGTGGTATAAAGTTTTTTGTGGATGCGAGTTTGCCAATTCACATTGTAGGGACCGGCGTCCCCGACGGTCCGTGATCGTTTTCGGCAAGCACCCTGCGGACCGTCGGGGACGTAGCGAAGCGCCGAACGGTAGTGAATGACAGTCCTGTGGACTGTCAGAGCCGTGAGAGGACCGAGCCGCAGCGAGAACGGTCCCTACAAAATTACAATAAATCCGCAGATAAATCCATCGGAGCGAGCACTCTTGATTGCCCGTTTTTTCGGGCGACTTAAGAATCGCCCCTACAAATTTAAATCAGGGTGAACATAACTAAAAAGGACTTGGGGATTCCCCCAAGTCCTTTTTAACTTTAAATATTGCAGATAATTAGTTGAGTTCTGCGAAGTACTTAATGGTTCTTACCATCTGGCTGGTGTAGGAGTTCTCGTTATCATACCAAGAAACAACCTGAACCTCAAAGAGATCCTCAGCGATCTGAGCAACCATGGTCTGAGTTGCATCGAAGAGAGAACCGTATTTCATACCGATAACGTCGGAAGAAACGATCTGATCCTCGTTGTAACCAAAGGACTCAGAAGCAGCAGCCTTCATAGCAGCGTTGATGCCCTCTTTAGTTACGTTTGCGCCCTTAACAACAGCGGTAAGGATGGTGGTAGAACCGGTTGCAACGGGAACTCTCTGTGCAGAGCCGATGAGCTTGCCGTTGAGCTCGGGGATAACAAGGCCGATAGCCTTTGCAGCACCGGTGCTGTTGGGAACGATGTTAGCAGCGCCAGCTCTTGCTCTTCTGAGGTCGCCCTTTCTGGGAGGACCGTCGAGAATCATCTGGTCGCCGGTGTA